>JANPKX010000423.1:0-9400 GCA_031426235.1 Alphaproteobacteria bacterium
CGCCGACGTGCTGAAGGTCGAACACATCCTGGTCGTCGGCCACTATGGCTGCGGCGGCGTGGCCGCAGCCGTCGACGGCCAGCGGCGTGGCCTGGTGGATCACTGGCTGCATCCCATCCGCGAGGTCCACCACGCGCATCGCCACGAACTGGAGCTGTTGCCCAACGAGCGGGCGAAGTGGGACCGGCTTGTCGAGCTTAACGTCATGCGCCAGGTCCGCAACGTGGCCTCCGACGTCTTCATCCGCGAGGCCTGGGCCCGCAGCCAGCCGCTGAGCGTCCACGGCTGGGTGTATACCCTCGGCACGGGCCTGGTGACCGATCTCAACGTCACCGTCACCGGCCCCGAAGACCTCGCCGAATTCATTGATTGAAGACCAAAGAACCTCCTCCGCTGCGCGGTGGAGGTTGGCGGTGACGTCGACACCGTTGGCTAAGATCTACGCCAGCTTTATTTCCTTCAGGCGCTCCTGGAGGTAGGCGTCGGCGGTGATGGGGTCGGGGTAGCGGTCGGGGTGGGCCGCATCGATGGCGCCCGGCAGGGTCCGGATCAGATAATCCGAGTTGAAGTGCAGGAAGAACGGCGTCGAGTAGCGGGGGAAGCCGCGCCGCTCGGGCGCGGGGTTTACGACCCGGTGGGTTGTGGACGGGAGGCGGTGGTTGCACAGCCGCTGCAGCATGTCGCCGATGTTGCAGACCAGCGAGCCCGCCGGCGGGTTGATGGCGATCCAGCGGCCGTCGTGGTCCCGAACCTCCAGCCCCGCCTCTTCTGCCCCAAGGAGCAGGGTGATGACGTTGATGTCCTCGTGGGCGCCGGCGCGGATGTGCGGGCCGTCCTTCGGCACCGGCGGGTAGTGCAGCAAGCGCAGGATCGAGTTGCCCAGGTCGACGGTCGTGTCGAAGAAATGGCGGTCGAGGCCGAGGTAGCAAGCGATGGCTTCCAGCACCTTCAGGCCCATGGCGTCCAGGGCCCCGTAAAGCCACGAGACCTTCGCCTGGAACTCCGGCAGCTCGTCGGTAGGCCAGACGTTGTCGGGCATGTGGTCGCGGAAGCGGTGGCCGGCCGGCAGATCGCGGCCAACGTGCCAGAATTCCTTCAGGTCGTGGTGCGTCGCCCCCTTGGCGGTCTCGATGCCGAAGGGGGTATAACCACGCTGGCCGGCGACCGGCAGCTTGTACCGCCGCTTGCTCTCCTCCGGCAGGGCGAAGAACAGCTTCATCTGCTCGATCGCCGCGTCGATCCGGTCCTGGGGCAGGCCATGGTCGGCGACAACCGCGAAGCCCCAGCGGGCATAGCTGTCGCCCAGCGCCTGGGTGAAGCGGGGGAAGTCCTTCGCGTAGAGGTCGAAGGAGACGGGATCGATCCGGTCGGGAAGGTCGCGGGCTTGGCTCATGGGCGCCCTTCTACACTGCCGTTCAGCCGGCCTCCAACCGTCGGCGTGCGGCATCCTCGGGTCCGTCGTTGTCGGCCTCCTCGGCCTCTTCCTTGCGCAGGCGGCGCATCTCCTCGCGCAGCAGGTTTGTCGTGGTCTCACGGCTATCGCGCACCGCCATGGTGTAGCGCTCGTCCTCGTCGGCGATCGGCGCCAGGCGCTTCAGCAGCATCAGGTCGGTCTCGCGGAAGACGTTGGCGGCCTTTACGGCGCGGCGCTCGGACAGCCCCAGGCGCACCAGCGCCTTGCGCCCGAAGGTCAGGGCGCTTTCGAAGGTCTCCCGCTCGATCTCGTCGCCGCCGGCGCGGATCAGCTCATAGGCATGGCGGCGGTCAAAGGCGCGGGCCAGGATCGTCAGGTTGGGGAAGTATTCCGTGGCGGCCCGCACCAGCTCGACCGCCTTGTCCTTGTCGTCGATGGCCACCAGCAGGAGCTTGGCCTTGTCGGCGCCGGCTGCGCGCAACAGGTCCAGACGCGTCGCGTCACCGTAGTGGACCTGCCAGCCGAACTTGCGGATCACGTCGATCTGCTCGATCGAGGAATCCAGCAGCACGACCTTGAAGTCGTGCGCGGTCAGCAGGCGCGTGGCGATCTGGCCGAAGCGGCCGAAGCCGGCGACGATCACGTCCGGCGCGCCGGTCTCGAAGGCCAGCCGCTCCGGCTCGTCCAGCGGCGTCGTGCGGTTCAGCACCAGGCGCTCGTAGAGCACGAACGTCAGCGGCGTCAGCGCCATGGAGAGGGCCACGACGGCCGTTCCGATCGCCGCCTGTTCGGCGGTCATCACCTGCGCGGTGGTCACGAAGCCCAGCAGCACGAACGCGAACTCGCCGCCCTGGGCGAGCGAGACGGCGATGGTCGCGGCATCGCGGCGGTTGCGGCCGAAGGCCATGCCGGCGCCCCACATCGCCAGGAATTTCACCGTCATCAGGCCAAAGGTCAGCGAGATGATCAGTACCGGCGAGGCGGCGATGAGTCCGAAGTTGAGGCCCGCCCCGACGGTGATGAAGAACAGGCCCAGCAGGAGGCCGCGAAACGGCTCGATGTCGGTCTCGAGCTCGCGGCGGAATTCGCTCTCGGCCAGAACCACGCCGGCCAGGAACGCGCCCAGGGCGGGGGACAGGCCCACGACCTCCATCAGGGCCGCGACGGCGACCACCATCAGCAGCGCCGCGCCGGTGAAGATTTCCCGCAGGCGGGCGGCCGCGATGAACCGGAACATCGGCCGCGTCAGGTAGCGGCCGGCCACGACGACGACGGCCACGGCGCCCAGGCTGGCGAGCACCCGCGCCCAATCCGGCAGGCCGGCCAGGACCCCCTCGTGCCCGCTCGGTCCCGCGACGCCCGAGCCCAGCAGCGGGAGCAGGGCGAACAGCGGGATTACCGCCAGGTCCTGGAACAGCAGCACGCCAAAGGCGGCCTGTCCGACCGGGCCCTGGCGCAGGCCCTTTTCCTCAAGGTTTTGCAAGACGATGGCGGTGGATGACAGAGCCAGGATCAGGCCGGCCGCGACCGCCACCCGGCCATCCGCGCCGAGCAACAGGCCCACCACGGCGATCCCCGCCGCGCTCAGCAAGAGCTGCGCCAGTCCCAACCCGAAGATCGACCCGCGCATTTCCCAGAGCAGGGCCGGACGCACTTCCAAACCGATGAGGAACAGCAGGATCACCACGCCGAACTCGGCGAAGCGCATCACATCGCCCGCCTCGCCGACCAAATTCAGCACGAACGGGCCGACCAGGGCGCCGGCGATCAGGTAGCCCAGCACGGAGCCGAGCCCCAGCCGCTTGGCGATCGGAACTGAGACGACGCCGGCCGCGAGGTAGACCAGGGCCTGGATCAGGAGGCTGTCGGTATGCATCGAGGCTTACCATAGCCATGCTGTGCGCCGTCTGGGCAGCCTTCTTGTCGCCGCCCGGTTTTTTCCGGCGCTGCGGTTCTCAAGGGGGCATTTGCATCGTATGGGGCGGCCATGGCCGGCAAAGTTTCCAACGACGCCGTCGAGGCGCTGCAAGGGCGGCTCTTCGATGACATGACGATCATGGCCGGAGGCTTCGGTCTCTGCGGCATTCCCGAACTGCTGATCTCGGCGATCCGCGCGGCCGGGGTCAGGAACCTGACCGTGATCTCCAACAACTGCGGGGTCGATGATTTCGGCCTGGGCGTGCTGCTGGCGAGCGGTCAGATCGCCAAGATGATCAGTTCCTACGTCGGCGAGAACAAGCTGTTCGCCGAGCTGTACCTCTCCGGCAAGCTGGAGCTGGAATTCAACCCCCAGGGCACACTGGCCGAGCGGATCCGCGCGGGCGGCGCGGGTATTCCGGCCTTCTTCACCAAGACTGGGGTGGGCACCCTGGTCGCGGAAGGCAAGGAACTGCGCGAGTTCGATGGCGAGCGCTATGTGATGGAACGCGGGCTGACCGCTGACCTGTCGATCGTGAAGGCGTGGAAGGGCGACGCCGCCGGCAACCTGATCTATCGAATGACCGCGCGGAACTTCAATCCGATGATGGCCACCGCCGGCAAGGTCTGCATCGCCGAGGTGGAGGAGATCGTGCCGACCGGATCGCTTGACCCCGACCACATCCATACGCCCGGCATCTACGTCGACGCCCTGGTTGCCGGCGCCCACGAGAAGCGCATCGAGCAGCGGACGGTACGCAAGCTGGAAGGCGCCGCCTGATGGCCTGGACAAGAGACGAGATCGCCGCCCGCGCCGCCCGCGAGCTGCGCGACGGCTTCTATGTGAACCTGGGCATCGGCATTCCGACCCTGGTGGCCAATCACATCCCGGCCGGCATGACGGTGACGCTGCAAAGCGAGAACGGCATGCTCGGCATGGGCCCCTTCCCGCTGGAAGGCGAGGAAGACGCTGACCTGATCAACGCTGGCAAGCAGACGATCACCGCCCTGCCGACCTCCAGCTACTTCTCCTCGGCGGACTCGTTCGCCATGATCCGCGGCGGCCACATCGACCTTTCCATCCTGGGCGCCATGCAGGTGGCCCAGAACGGGGACCTCGCCAACTGGATGGTGCCCGGCAAGATGGTCAAGGGCATGGGGGGCGCCATGGACCTTGTGGCTGGCGTCAAGCGCGTGGTGGTGGTCATGGAACACACCGAGAAGACCGGTGCGTCCAAGCTGCTGAAGGCCTGCACCCTGCCGCTGACCGGCCAGGAGGTCGTGGACGTGGTGGTGACGGACCTGGCGGTCTTCGAGGTGAACCGGGGCAGGACGCCGATGCGGCTGCTGGAGCTGGCGCCCGGCGTGACGCTGGACGAGGTGCGGGCCAAGACCGAGGCCGAGTTCCAGTCCGCCTGAGGTCTAACGCCAGCGCAGGACGAACGGCCCCACCGCGGCCCCCAGGCCGGCGCTGAGCGCAACGCCCAGGCTGTACCAGGTGGCGACGAAGGCGCGGGTGGTCTCCGGGCAATGCAGGCCGTAGATCATCGTCGCGACGCCGCCGGCGAACAGGCCGGCGGCCGCGCCCGCCAGGGCCAGCCGGGTAGGGGCCAGCCGCCGCAGGGCCAGTAGGGTCAGGACCAGGGTGGGGATCGACAGCAACACGATGCGGATCGGGCATTGACGCCAGGAGGCGCCCAGCCAGACGGCCATTCGCTGCTCTTCCGGTGTCGTCATCATCTGCATCGCGCCCAGCGCCAGCAGCACGCCGATGGCGCTTAGGCCCAGCATAATCCCGCCACGCGCCGAGCCCGCGGGACGCGCCAGGCGCTCGACCGCCCATAATCCGGCGAGGGCCAGAACGCAGGCGTACCCCGCCTTCATCCAGAACATCGCCCCCGCGACGGCCAGCGTCAGGTCGGGTCGCACGCCCAGCCAGACCAGCAGCAGGCCCAGCGCCGCCGCGCCGCCGGCGAGCGCCATGACGGCCATGCGGCCGCCGATGGCCTTGGGCGGCGCGGGCGCAAGGTCAGCGACCAGGGTGTCGATCAGGTCGTCAGTCTTCACGGACGCGCATCCTTGCGACCAGGGCGGTCATGGCCCGATGCAGCGCCACCTTGGCCGCGCCCTCCGACATCCCGGCCCGGGCGCCCGCTTCGGCGAGGCTGTGACCCTCGATCTTCACATCCACGATGAGCTTGCGCTGCCGCTCCGGCAGGCCGGCCAGAATGCGGTTCAGATCCATCCGCGATTCGCCGCTGAGGTCGGGCGCCTCCCAAAGGCTGTCTTCCACATGCTCCAGCGGCACGTGGACGCGCAGTCTGCGCCGACGCCAGAAGTCGATCAGCTTGTAGCGCGCGATCGCATAGGCCCAGGCGGTGAAGGGCTGGGCGACGTCATAGGTGACCCGTCGGGTGTGGATGGCGATCAGGGTCTCCTGCACCAGATCCTCCAGATCGGCGGCATGCTCGGCGCCCAGCCGCCGGGCAAAATAGATCGCGAGCCTCTGCGACAGCTCGTTCAGCAACGATCGCCACGCCGCAGCCTCGCCCGCCTGGGCGCGGCGCATGAGGTCGTGCAGTCGCGGCTCGAGATCAGCGGTCAAGGGGTCTCTGTCGTAATTCGCGCGGTCGCTGTCAGAGGTTACATCCGCGCCGCCCGCTTACCATCTGTAACCTGAGCGGCGGCGCAGGCGAACTTATCTGCATAGTCTTGCCGGGCGCTTCCGCCTTGACCCCGCGCCGGGGTTGGATTGAGCCTTGCATCGCCGTCACGAGCCCCTGAACCCACGATTGGTAAGCCAAGTCATGAAGAGCCGCCTGTTTACCGCCATCACCTTGGCCTCCACCCTGCTGGCCGGCGCCTCGCCCGCCGCCGTGCTGAAGACCGCTGTCTTCGCGGGCGGCTGCTTCTGGTCGATGGAGAAGGGTTTTGAATCGACGCCGGGCGTCGTGACCGCCGTGTCCGGCTATTCCGGCGGCGCCTCGACCAAGCCGAGCTACGAGAACCATGAGGGTCATTTGGAGGCTGTACGTGTCACCTACGATCCGGCGAAGATCTCGTACGAGCAACTGGTGGATTCCTACTACCACCACATCGATCCGACCGACCCCTACGGGCAGATCTGCGATCGCGGACCGTCTTACAAGCTGGCCGTGTTCGCCGGGAACGCCCAGGAGCGCGTTGTCGCCGACGCCGCCAAGGCGAAATACCAGAAGGAGCTTGGCGCCAAGATCACCGTCGTCACCCGCAACGCCGCGCCGTTCTACAACGCCGAGGCCTATCATCAGGACTACGCCAAGAAGAACCCGGTGCAGTACGAGCGGTATCGCATCGGCTGCGGCCGGCCCCAGGCGCTCAGGGCGGTGTGGGGCGGGAAGGAAGCCCGCTGACCGGGTCGCGGGGGCGAGGCGCGAAGTCTCGCCCCAGGAACATCTCGACCTTGCGCTTGTGACGGCGGTCGAGCCAGACGCTGGCGATCTCAACGTCGGCGGTCTCAGCGAAATCGGCCTGCATCTCGTCGCGCCGCCAGCCCTCGTAAGACACCATCAGCACCCGTTTACCCAGCGCCGGCGTCAGCGGCGCGGCGGTCTCGGCCTGATTGCGCGGCCCGTCCATGAGCAGCCAGCTGGTCAGGGGCGGGGCTGAGCCGCCCAGCCGGTCGCGGCCATAATAGCTGACGGCGTAGAACAGGAAGCGGTTGTTCACGGCGATCGCCGTCAGTCCCGGCTCGCGCTCGGCGCGGTCCAGGATGAGGCGGGCGGTCTCGTCCCAGCCGCGAGCGCGCTTGAGACCGTTGGCCAGGCCGGCCTTGTCGGCCAGCGACGGCGAGATGACGCTGACCAGGAAGAAGGCCGCGATCGCCGCCTGCATCACCACGGCGGCGATCAGCCAGCGGCGGGCGCGCCATCTCACCAGCCACGCCGCGACCAGGATGGCTCCGGCCAGATAGCCCGCGCCGGACCAGTTGGCGTTGGCCCGGCTGATGAAGGCCTGGGCGGTGACGATGATCAGCGGCGGCAGGGTGAAACAGAGCAGCATCAAGTCCGCGGGCTCCAGCCTGCGCCGCACCGCCGCCAGCACCACCCCGACGCCGAGCGCGACGAAGGGGATCGGCCCGAACACGCCCAGCTGTGACCCGAGGAACACCGCCATCTCGCGGATGTTGAACAGCTGCACCCCGCTCCACGCGGCGTTGGCCGCCGTGTGCTGGAAGGTTGCGAAGCCGTGGCTGGCGTTCCAGATCAGGTTGGGCGCCAGCACGGCTCCCAGCGCCAGCACCGCCGCCCCAAGCGCCGGCCATGTCCATCCTGCGCGCGCCGCGCGTGACGCGGTCGCGTGGAGGACCAAGCCGATCACCGCATAGACCGCGGCGTACTTGCTCAGAAACGCCAGGCCCAGGGCCAGGCCCAGTCCCGCGGCCAGGGCGACCTTGCGGCGGGGCGCGGCCTCCAGCATCGCGGCATAGGCCCAGATCGTCAGTCCGATGAAGAACAACAGCGGCGCGTCGGTGGCGGCGACGAGGGCGGAAAGCTGCACGCCCGGCATCAGGCCGTACAAGGCTGCCGCCGCTAGCCCAACGGCCGCGCCATAAAGACGCCGGGCGATCAGAAAGACCACCAGGGTCGCCCCGGCCTGGAAAAGGCAGGCCGACAGCCGCACCCAGGGTTCGGCGTCGCCCAGGCGGGTGGTCGCCCAGATCGCCCAGGCGATCATCGGGGGCTTGGAATAGTAGCCCACGTCCAGGGTGCGCGACCAAAGCCAGTACTGGGCCTCATCGGGGTAAAGCTGCAGCGGCGTCGTGAACAGGGCCACCAGTCGCGCCAGGGTCAGGGCGACCACAAGGGCGATGGCGGGGCGCAGGTCGGCGGTCGATGACGGCGCGGGGGCCGATGCGGGGGTCATTGCCGCCACTCTATCCTGTTCGCGCCGGGGGCAGCCATGCGCCGTGTGCGGCGGGGGCGGGCTCTCGTCTCAAACCCGACGGCCGAAAATGCTCGTAGCCGCGCAATCCGTGCGTCAGCGGTGCATTTTTGCCGCACTGTGACAGTGACTGCGGCGCCTTCGCAAAACCGTCACCAACGGCCGGTTTTTCCGCGCTATACGGCAGAAAATGGGCGAAGGGGCCGGCACGGCGCCCTCGTGGACTTGCGGCTGCCTACAAGGGACCTCTCATGACTTTCTCAAAGCGCCTTGCGCACGGGGTGGCTTTCGCCACGATGGCAATGGCGGCGGCCTCGGCGGCTTACGCCCAGGAAACGACCAGCGCGATCCGCGGCGAGGTCACCGGCACGTCGGGCGGGCCGGTCGCGAACGCCAGCGTCACCGTCCTGCATGTGCCCTCGGGGACCCGGGCCGTCACGCGGACTGACGACACCGGCATCTTCGACGCTCGCGGCTTGCGCGTCGGCGGCCCTTACACCATCACCCTGTCGGCGCCGGGCTTCGAGACCCGCACCATCACCGACCTCAACCTCGTCCAGGCTGACACGCTGCGGCTCAACTTCGACCTCGTTGAGGCCAACTCCGTCGATGAAGTCGTCATCACCGCCGCACGGAACCCCGAGGCCGACAACAGGGGCTCATCGTCGACCCTGGGCCGCGACAGCATCGAGGCGGTCGTCTCCGTCACCCGCGACATCCGCGATCTGGCGCGCCGCAACCTGCTGGCTTCGTCCAACGCCCAGGCCGACGGCGGCATTTCGATCGCCGGCTCCAATCCGAAGACCAACCGCATCACCATCGACGGCGCGTCGGTGCAGGACGATTTCGGCTTGAACTCCGGCGGCCTGCCTACGCTTCGCGGTCCGATTTCCCTCGACGCTGTTGAGCAGTTCTCGGTCACGGCGGTGCCCTACGACGTCGAAAACGGCGACTTCCAAGGCGGCGCCATCGACATCGTGCTGCGTTCGGGCGGCAACGACTTCCACGGCACGGCCTTCGTCAACTACCTGAACGACGGGCTCAACGGCGAGAAGCTGAAGGGCCGGTCGGTGCCCCAGGCGATCAGCCAGACCAACTACGGCGGGTTCCTTTCCGGTCCCATCCTTCAGGATCGGCTGTTCTTCG
>JANPKX010000424.1:0-5003 GCA_031426235.1 Alphaproteobacteria bacterium
TGTTGTACATGGTCGCGAAGGCGCCCATCGCGAGGCCCTCGACCAGCATCTGCATGCCGACGATCTTCTTGTAGACCTCCTTCGCGTTGACGAGTTCGGTCAGGAGACTGCCCAGCGTCGGCCCGACCGGAAGCGGCTTGCCCCAGCGCGCGGCGACGTATTTGGAGAACGCCGCAACATGGCGGGCCTCCTCGCGGGTCTGGTTGGCGGCATATTCCTGGGCGCCCTGGTCCTTCAACACGTGGCACAGGCTGGCCGAAAGGTTCAGCGCGCCCTGCTCGCCGTGCAGGATCGAGGACAGCGAGCGCAGCGTCGACTGGTTGACGAACCGGACGCGGGTCTTCCAGTCGCTGAGGTGGTTGGAGACATAGTCGGTGGACATGGAGACGATCATGTCCTCCGGCAGGAGCATCTCGTTCTCCATGTCGAACGGTTCGTCGAAGTCGATGTACTTCTTGTCCAGCGGATCCCAGAAGTGATCGTGGGTGGCGCTGATGATCTTGTCGAAGGCGGTCGAGCGGTTGCCATAGCGGTCCAGCTCGAGCATCGACTCGAAGTCATCCGGGGCGACCGCGTCGTAGATCAGGTCCTTGGTGATATTGCCGTCGGCAGCCATGGCGCGTCTCCTCAAGAGCTTTCGCGTAATCTGAGATCTGAACGTCGATAAGTCAAGAACGTGACGGGGGCGTCAACTTTCAGAGCGTGGCATCCTCGATGCTGTCGATGTCGGCGTCGGACAGACCGAAGTGATGGCCGATTTCGTGGACCAGCACGTGGGCGACCAACGCCTCGAGGGTCACGTCGCCGCGCTCGGCCCATTCGTCGAGGATCGGGCGGCGGTAGAGAAAGACACGTGAGGGCTCGGGCGCGTCGAACACCGAGCGCTGCGCCAGGCTGACGCCGGAATAGAGACCGGTCAGGCCGAAAGGATCCTCGATGCCGAGTTCGTCGAGCACATCGTCCGGCGGGAAGTCGTCAACCCGGAACAAGACCTCTCCGGCGAGCTTGCGGAAGCCCTCCGGCAGGGCGGCAAAGGCGCGCTCGGCGATCTCGGCCAAATCGTCCAGCGAAGGGGCGTAGGTCTCGGCGTCGAGGGTCAAGGCTTCCGTCACTCGTCCGGCATGATGATATGCGGCGCGTCCGGCGGCCGGATCTCGAACAGCCCGATGTCGAGCGGCTGCTGCGGCTTGATCGGTCGCATGGGCGCCCGGGTGATCGCCAGCAGCGTGTCCGGCGCGACCGGGGTGCGGGACCTGCGCACAGCGCGGGCCTGCGGCGCCTCGATTGGCCGGTCCGCCGTCCCGATCCGCCAGTAGGACACCGACAACCGCCAGATCGTACGCGGAGCCGCTGTAGGCTGCGGCCAGCGGCGGCCGTCGGCGAAGGCGGGCGTAACGGGACGGGCCGCCCGCGCGCCCTCGGCGATCTGTTCGATCAAGCGGCAGTACCGGTCCTGGGGTTCCAGCGTCGCGCCGACGCGTTCGTCCTCCACCCGACCCCGATAGGCGTCCAAAGCGGCTTCCCGGGTCGCGAACGCCGGACCGACAGGATCCGTCGCGAACATCACGGCCTCGCCCGCACGGCGTTGCGCCTCGCTCAAGCGGGACGCCCGCGCGAGCGGACGGCTCAGCGCCAGCTCGGCATTTGTCGCCACGGGGTAGAGTATCGCCGTCATCGGCGCGATCTTAGCCAATTTCCCTGCCGATAGAACGCCGACGGCGACCTAAGCTGCAGAGAAGTGATTCGCCGGGGCGTCGATGAGCGCGCATGAACTGATGCTGGCGGCGGCGGCCGGGGCGGTGAGCCTCGCGATATCGGCCGTCCTTTGGGCCCTGGCCCAACGCCGGGCGGCTGACCGCCGGGCGGCCGACCTGACCGCGCGCATCCGCCAGCTTCAAGCCGGCGCCGAGACGGCCCAGGCCTCGGCCGAGGCGTTCGACAGCGCCCTGCTGGCGGTCGAGGATGGTCACGCCCTGCTGGCTTCGGGGGCGGAGAGTCTGGGTATCTGCACAACGGCGCTGGGCATGGGCGAAGCCGATCCGCAGGGGCTGCTGAACGCCCTGATGCGGGCCGACCCCGATCACGCGCGCCGGCTGCGGGCGCTGTTCGAACGCGGCGAGGCCTGCGCCTTCGAGGTCAAGGGTCCCGCGGGTGTGGTGACGGTGGAAGGCCGCGCGGCTGGCGCCCTGGCCTGGCTGCGAGTCTCGGCGGTGCTGGGGGAAGATCAGGGCCTGCCCACGGCGCCGCGATTCGCCGCCTTCCTCGACACGCGGGCCTGCCCCGCCTGGATCGCCGCCGCCGACGGATCGCCGGTCTGGGTCAACGCCGCATGGTTGAAGGCCGCAGACGCCGCCAGCCTGGACGATGCCGCCCGCCGCGCCGTCGCGTTCGACCGCGGCGCCGACGCCGTCGCAAGCGAAGCCGCCAACCTGGGCCAGCGCCGCGAGGCCGTGCGCTGGCTCACCCTCGGCGGACGCCGGCGTGCGTTCCACATCGCCGCCCAGCCCCTCGAGGGCGGAGGGGTCGGGGTCTGGACCGACGACCTCACCGATCTGGAGGAGGCGCGCGAGGAGACCCGGCGGAACATCGAGGCGCACGACGAGACGCTCAACCGTATTGACGAGGCCGTCGTGATTTTCGACCGGGCCAAGCGCGTGGCCTTCCATAACACTGCCTTCGCCGACCTCTGGGGCCTGGAGCCGGCGTGGCTGACCGAGCGGCCCACCCACAGCGAGGTGCTGGATCGCCTGCGCCAGCGCCGCCGCCTGCCGGAGACGGTGGACTACGCCAAGTGGAAGGCGGCTGAGCTGGACCGCTACGAGCAGCTCGAAAGCGCGCCCGACGAGATGTGGAGCACGCCCGATGGGCGGACCCTTCGCGTCGTACGCCAGCCGCACCCCCTCGGCGGCCTGCTGCTGCTGTTCTCCGACATCACCGATAGCCTGAAGATGCAGGCCCAGTTCCAGGCGCTGGTCCAGGTGCAGCAGGCGACGCTGGACAAGCTGTCGGACGCGGTGGCGGTGTTCGGCTCCGATGGCCGACTGCGGCTGCACAACGAAAGCTTCGAGCGCTTCTTCAACATCACCCCCTTGCAGGTCGAGGCGGTGGGCGGGTTCGACGATGTGGTCGACCTGTGTGTCGCCAAGCTGCACGATCGGGCGTTCTGGACGGACCTCAAGGCCCGGGTGGGCGATCCGGACCCGCGGGCGCGCACGCCGATGACCGCGGAAGTGCAGACCTCGGACGACCGAACCGTGGAGTACCGCACCCGCCCGCTGCCGGACGGCGCGACCCTGATCGCCTTCACCGACATCACCGATGCACGCCGGCTGGAGGCGGCCCTGGCCGATCGCGAACAGGCGCTGTCGGAGGCCCAGAAGCTGAAACGCGACTTCGTGGGCAACGTTTCGTACGAACTGCGCACGCCGCTGACCACGATCATCGGCTACTCCGAGATGCTGGAGAACGCCGGCGACGCCCTGCCGGTCCGCGCACGGGGCCACGCCGCCGCCGTGAAGGCCGCCGCCACCCAGCTGGCCCGCTCGATCGACGACGTTCTGGACATGGCCGAGATCGACGCGGACGAGATGGCGCTGGACCTCTCCGATGTCAGCGTCGGCGAGTTGTTGATCGAGACGGCCTCCCGATGGCGCGAGGTGGCCGAGCCGGCCGGGGTGTCCCTCATGCTCGATCGGCCCGATCAGGTTGGCGTCATCCGCGGGGATCGTCGCCGACTGGCGCAGATCCTCGATCACCTGATGGAAAACGCAGTGGCCCAGTCGCCGCCCGGCGGCACCGTGACCCTCGCCGCGCACAAGGCCCAGGGCGAGGTGCTGTTGAAGGTCTCCGACACAGGTCGCGGCATCCCCTACCATGTGCAGGCGCACATCTTCGATCGGTTCATCGGCCGCGAGCGGGGCGGACCTGGCCTGGGGCTGGCCCTGGTGAAGGCCCTGACCGAGCTGCATGGCGGTTGGGTCGCCCTGGAGAGCGAACCTGGCGCCGGCGCCACCTTCACCTGTCACCTGCCGGAACAGGCGGGCCTCGTCAGCCAGCCGAAACTGGGCTTCGGGCGCTGAGCGGGTTCAGATGGCGGTGTAGCCCCCGTCGATCACCAGTTCGGCGCCAGTCATGAAGCTGCTCTCGTCGGACGCCAGGAAGACGATCCCGTCCGCGATCTCCCGCGGCGCCCCGAGTCGGCCCATGGCGTGGCGCGAGATGATCGCGTCGCGCATCTCGTTGCCGTTCTCCGAGCCGTGGAAGATGTTCTGCACCATCGGCGTCTCGATGTAGCCGGGGTGCACCGAGTTGACCCGCACGCCGAGGGGCGCCAGCTCCAGCGCCGCGGACTTGGTCAGCATCATTACCCCGCCCTTGGACGCGCAATAGGCGGGGGCGCCGGCGGCCCCGACCTTCCCCAGGATCGACGACAGATTGATGATCGATCCCCGGCCCGCGGCGACCATCGCCGGCGCCGCCGCCTTCATGCCCAGGAACGTGCCGTCCAGGTTGATGGTGATCATGGTGCGCCAGGCTTCATAGCTCACCTCCAGCAACCCGCCGCCGCCGGTGGCGATGCCGGCGCTGTTGACGAGGACGTCGAGCCGTCCGAACCGATCCAGGGTCTCTGCGACCACTTCGGCCCAACGCGCCTCGTCGGCGACGTCCTGGGTGAGGAACAGCGCCCTTCCGCTCGCGCCAGTGATCTCGTCAGCCACCGCCTGGCCGGTGTCGCCCGCCAGGTCGGTCAGCACGACCGCCGCGCCCTCGCGCGCAAGCCGGCGCGCGGTCTCCGCGCCCAGTCCCGACGCACCGCCCGTGATCAGCGCCGTCTTGCCCTCGACCCGTCCCGCCATCTTGCCCTCCGGTTGCTCTTCTGACCGCTCTGACGGCGGCATCTGGACCCCTCGCTACCACAGCCGGCGCGGCCGCGGCCACGCCTGCGCATGTTCAGGGGCCCATCCGAAGCACCGAGCCGATGCGAGGCAGACCCAGGCGCGCGG
>JANPKX010000425.1:0-6912 GCA_031426235.1 Alphaproteobacteria bacterium
GATCAGCCTGCCGGCGGTCGCGGCTCGCCCAGGCGGGCGAGAGGGCAAGACCCTCGCCCCGAGTCATGCGGACCAGTTCGCCGTCGCGGCGGATTTCCAGGTCCTCGACCAACGGCTCGATGGCCAAGCCCTGGATGGAAGGCAGCAACGTAAGTTGCACATAGTCGCGTCGGCTGGGCACGCCCTTCGGCGGACCCAGCGCTGTCACCACGGTCAGGGTGTCTCCAACGACCGGATCAGGCAGGTTGATGATCCGTGTCGCGCCCGCGACCGGGGCCCTGAGGCCGGCGGGTCCGCCGGCGGTGTCGCGGGTGACCCGAACGATCGCCGGCTGTGGCTGCCCACCCGGTCCGATCGAAATGGTCCACGTTGAGCCCTCCGACTCGACGAACAGGGGCGCGTCGGCCAGGGCGTCGATCCGGATCGCGGCGTGGTCGGCGCCTGACATGACGCGTACGCCCCGCACCGCCGCCACGCCCCGCGGCGCCTTCGAGACGTCCAGCTTGGCCGGCGCATCAAAAACGACCCAGATCGCGTCGCCCCGCCGGAAGACTGCGGCTCCGGCCGGATGGGCGAAGGGGAAGCTCAGCTGAACCTGACTGCCCGCCATCTCGGCGCCCATACGCACCACGCCGCCCGGCGGCAAGGGGTCGGGGCGAGCCGGTTCGGCTTCGGCGATCTCGACCGGCTGGGTGTCGATGCCTGGGTCCGGGCCAGGCTCCGGCTGGACCTTCTCCTGGGCATTCACATAAACCGCACCATCGGCCGACCCGAAGGTCGCGTCCGCGTCGTCGGCCAGGGTCAGCACCAGCTGAAGCCGCCCGCCCACGCGCCGCTTCTCGGCCCCCTTGAACCATTTCGGCGGAGATGTCCGCAGCCGCGAAATGTCGGGGTCAGCGTCGCGATCGAAGTTCAGCGTTACCGTCTGCCCGTTCCGCCGAACGGTGGCTTGCGCGCCTCTGATCTCGACCCGTGAAAACGTCTTGGCCGTGGCGACCCTCACATCCACGCCCGCACGGCTCGCGATCGCCTGCGCGGCGGGCGCGGCAATGCCGGCGGGCGCCGCCAGGCCCGCGATGCAGGCGGCGGCCACCCCGGATCGGAGGGCGCGGCGAAGGGTCACCAGCCTATCCGGCCTTCGGCGCTTCGGCCGGCGCTGGCGTGGCCTCGTCCGGCGAGGCCGGCTTGGCCGGCTTGGCCGCCGCCTGCTGAACGGGCTGAGCCGGCTTTCGCGCAGGGGCGGGCCGCTTGCGCGGCGCGGCGTTCGCGGTCTTGACTGGCTCGGCCTTCGTCGCGGCAGCCGGGGTCGTCCCCGCGTCCGAGACCTTGTCGACCTTCAGCGCGGCGCTGACAGCATCCGAATACCGTCGCGCCAAGGCCTCCGTCAGCTTCTTGGCCTCGGGCGCCGGCATCTGCGCGACAATGGCCGAGAGCGCCCGCTCCTTCATCTTGGCCGCGATCGGCAGGCGCACCTTGTCGTCCAGCAGGACAAGACGCGGCGCCGCGTCCTTGGCCTTCATGCCCTCGTAGACCTTGACCAGCCGGTCGATCTCGGCGGCTTCTCTTGCGTTGGTCTGGGTGAGCAGGCCGTTGACTTCGCCCTTCAGGCCGTTGAGCACCTTTATCTTGGCGTCCAGCTTTGCTTCTGCCGCCGCCATCAGCGCCAGTTGGGTCGACAGTTCACCCTCACGCTTGTCCAGCTGGCCGCGGCGGGCCCCGAGGCTTTGGATGACCTGAAGTTCGGCGGGGGACAGGCCGGCCTGTTTGGCGAGTTCCGCCGCCGTCGGTGCGCAGACCGCCTTGGGCGGCGTCTTGGCTGGCGGCAAACCACCGGCGACCGCGTCCTTGGCGTCGCCCGTCGCCGCCTCTTCACCGCCGGTCTTGGCGTCCGTGCCGGCAGGCTTGGCCGACTTCCCGGGCGCAGGTGTCTTGACAGCCTCCTCGGCGAAGGCGCGGGCGCCGGAGAGGAGACTCGGCAAGTCTCGCGCGCCGGCGAGGGCATTGACCGCCAGCACGCCGCCGACAGCGACCCCCACGAGGGGCAGGATGCGGGGTATGGACTTCAACGGCCTGCGCCTGCGAAGCGGTCGAGCACCAGCGGCTCGTCTTCAAAGAGATCTTCGTCGAATGCCGCGATGCGGCGGCCTGGCAGGGGGGTGCGGCCGACCAGGGGATCGGCTCGGTGCGATGCGGCCTGGGCCGCGGCCGGACGCCCCTCAACGGCGGCGTTGTCCGCGTCAATGCGCGCGCGCGCCATGGCCAGCAGGCCGGCAAGCCGCTCCTGTGTCGCGGTCTCGCGGGGCGCCGGCATCACCGGCGGCATGTTCCGGGCCGGTTGCGCGCGCTCTGCGGCGGCGGGCAATTCCGGCGCCGCGCCGATCAGGCGCTCGAGCCGGGTCGCCAGGCCGCGGCCCTTCTCGATCCGGTCCGAGAGCATGTCAGTGGCCTCGTCCGTTGCGGCCCTGAGATCCGCCAACCCCTGCTCGGCGCGCTGGGCGGCGAGGTTCAGTTCACGCACCGCCGCCTCGAACCCATCGTGGCTGTCGCGCAGGACCTTCAGCCGGCCGTTCAGGCGCATGCCGAGCGCCAGGGCCGCGACCAGGAGGCCGGCGAGCAGGAAGTTCAGTCCAAGTCCGATCAACGTCATGACATCCTCTGGACGGCTTGCCGGGCGTGCGGTGTGAGGGGCGCCTCCACCCGGACGGCGATGTGAGCGTTGCGGCGGCCCATGCGGCCCCGCGTGAGAGGAATGGTCCCGGCGCGTAGCTCGATCAGGCTGTCCGGCGCGGCGTTGAGCATCAGGGTATCGCCCACCTTGAGATCCAACACCCGGCGCAGGCTGATCTGCTGCTCGTCCAGCACGGCCCGCACTTCGGTCGTCGTGCTCCAGATTTCGGTGGCGAGGTGGCTCTCCCAGATGTTGTCGCGGCCGAACTTCTCACCCATGAACTGCTGGAGCAGCATTTTGCGGATGGGCTCGAGCGTCGCATAGGGCAGCAGCAGCTCGATGCGGCCGCCGCGGTCTTCCATGTCGATGCGAAGCTTCACGAGGATGGCGGCGTTGGCCGGCCGCGCGATGGCGGCGAAGCGCGGGTTGGTCTCGAGCCGATCCAGGGTGAAATGGACCGGGGTGAGCGGCTCGAAGGCCTCCTTGGCGTCGGCCAGCACGACCTCCACCATCCGCTGCACCAGCACGCGCTCGATCGTCGTGTAGGGTCGGCCTTCGATCCGCATCGCCGCCGTGCCGCGACGACCGCCCAGCAACACGTCGACGATCGAGTAGATCAGGTTGGAATCGACCGTCAGCAGGCCATAGTTGTTCAGCTCCTCGGCCCGGAACACCGACAGGATGGCCGGCAGCGGGATCGAGTTCAGGTAGTCGCCGAACCGGATCGAGGAGATGTTGTCCAGGCTCACCTCGACGTTGTCGGACGTGAAGTTTCGCAGGCTGGTGGTCATCAACCGCACCAGGCGGTCGAAGACGATCTCCAGCATCGGCAGACGCTCGTACGAGACGAGCGCGGAATTGATGATCGCGCGTATGCCGGTGCGCTCTGAGAGCGCGTCGTCCGCGAGATCAAAACCCAGAAGGCTGTCGATCTCGTCCTGGTTGAGAATGCGTTCCGAACCGCCCTCGTCCTGGGTCGCGGGGCCTGCGTTCCAGTCCGGGGCCGCGGCGGCGGGCGGAGGCGTCTCAGTCTTGGGATCGGTTTCGTCGGCCATGGCGTGGGCGATCCATCAGCGCAGGTGCGCTAGTTGATCAGCATCTCCTCGATCAGGACGGCGTTGGCCTTCTGCGGCCCGATTACCAGATTGACCCGCCGCAGGATCTCCATGCGCAGCTGGTAGCTCCCCTGGCTCCCGGAGAGGTCCTCGGGGCGCAGCTCGCGCAAGAAAGTCTGAAACATGTCCTGAAGCCGCGGCATGTTGGGGTCGAGCTCCTCGACGGCACCTTCGTCCGGCAGTTCCAGCGTCAGCTTCAGCTTGAGGAAGGTGGGTCGGCCATCGGCAGTCTGCATGTTCACCACCACGTCGGGCAGGGTGTAGAAGACGATCCCGTCCGGTCCCTCGCGGACCACGGCGGCGCCGGCTTCGCCTTCCTTGCCGCCCTCTTTCTTCTCGTCCTTCTTCTTTTCCTTCTTCTTCTCCTTGCCGTGCTCGCCCTTCTCCGCCGCAACATCAGGCTTGGGCTTGAGGAAGATGAAGGCCGCCGCACCGCCGCCGCCCAGAACAAGCACAGCCGCCGCGCCCGCGATGATCATCATCTTGAGCGGCAGGCCCTTCTTGGCAGGAGCCTCGCCATCCACGCCTTCGGCGCCAGCCTCGGGGGCCTCGGCATCCTTCGGTTTCTTCTCCTTCTTCGCCACGCGCGGGGTCCTTTGGGAGTGTCGGCACGCTCACGAATGACCCACGAAGGTTAATGCGCGGTTTTTAACACCCCTTAACACCCGCGATTCCTGCCCGGCACTTTCGTCCGATCGGCTGGCGTTAACTCTCTTATTCATTGAAAACGTGAGTGTTTCAGACTGGCACGAAGATTGCTCATTGAACCGTCGAGACGTCACCTTTCGTCAGGCCAAGCCGCATCATGGACAACGCGATCTACATCGGCCTCACCCGCCAGATGCTCCTGCGCAGGGAGATGGACATCGTGGCGAACAACATCGCCAACCTCGACACCACCGGCTTCAAGATGGAGTCGATGATGCAGAAGACCGACCCCGCCGCGCCCGCCATGACGATGGGCGGTCCCAGTCCGGTCAAGTTCGTCGCTCCGAACGGCGTGGCGCGCGACTTTGGTCAGGGCGTCCTGACCCGCACCGGCGGGAACCTGGACATGGCCATCGAGGGCCGGGGTTTCTTCCAGATCCAGGGGCCGGACGGACCCCGCTTTACCCGCGATGGGCGGTTCACCACCGATCCCACCGGCAAGCTGGTCAACCAGGGCGGCTTGGCGGTGCTGGACGACGGCGGCGGCGAGATCGTCATCGATCCCGAAAAAGGCCCGGTCTCCGTGGGCCCCGACGGCTCCATGAGCCAGGGCAATGAGCGGGTCGGCAAGGTCGGCGTCTATGAGTTCGCGAACCCCGGGGGGCTTTCCAAGACAGGCGACAACCTCTTCCAGAACGTCTCGAACCAGTCGCCCACGCCGGCCGTCGAGGCGCGCGTTCGCCAGGGCCACCTGGAGGGCTCGAACGTCAAGCCCGTGCTCGAGATCACCCGCATGGTCGAGGCAAGCCGCGCCTACGAACAGGCTGCCAAGATGATTGATTCAGGATCCGACCTCTCCCGTCGCGCCGTCGAGCGCCTCGGCCGAGTTCAGTAGGAGATAACGACCGATGCAAGCCCTCCGCACCGCCGCGACCGGCATGGCCGCCCAGCAGATGAACGTCGAGGTTATCTCGAACAACATCGCCAACATGAACACGGTGGCGTTCAAACGTCAGCGCGCCGAGTTCCAGGATCTGCTGTACCAGACCTTCGAGGCGGCCGGGACCCAGTCGTCCGACCAAGGCACCATCGTGCCAACCGGCGTCCAAGTCGGCGCAGGCGTCAAGGCCGGGGCGGTCTACCGGGTCGAGACCCAGGGCGCCCTCACCCGCACCGACAACCAGTATGACCTGGCGATCGACGGGCGCGGCTATTTCCAGGTACTGCTCCCGTCCGGCGAGACAGCCTTCACCCGCGCCGGCAACCTGTCGGTCAATGACCAGGGCCAGCTCGTCACGCAGGACGGCTACCAGATCCAGCCGGCGATCACGATCCCGACGGACGCGGTCTCGGTCTCCGTCTCCAAGTCAGGCCAGGTCCAGGTGCAGCAGGCCGGCCAGACCGCGCCCAGCGTCGTCGGCGTCATGGAGTTGGCGACCTTCGTCAACGAGGGCGGTCTCAACGCGATCGGCAGCAATCTTCTGAAAGAGACCGCGGCCTCCGGCGCGCCCACCACCGGCACCCCTGGCGCGGTCGGGATCGGCACGCTGGTGCAGGGCTATACCGAAGCGTCTAACGTCGATGCCGTCGCCGAGATCACGGCCCTGATCATCGCGCAGCGCGCCTACGAGATGAACTCCAAGGTGATCTCCACCGCCGACAACATGCTGGCCACGGCCAACCAAGTGAAGGCGTAGGATGTTGAAGGTCCTCATCGCCCTTGCCGGCCTGGCGCTCGCGGGAACCGCCGGCGCCGCGATACCGGTCACCATCAAGGCGGACGCCTCGGACGCGGACGGGGTGGTGACCCTGGGCGAGATCTTCGATGGCGCGGGGAAGGCCGGACAGACCCCCGTGGCCTCCCGCACCGGCCAGACCGTCATGCTGAACGCGTCCTTGGTGCGGGCGGCCGCCGCACGCGCCGGGCTGGACTGGGCCAACGCCGAGGGGCTGCGCCAGATCGTGGTGCGGAGCGGGGCGTCTGCCGCCTCGCCCGCCGGCCGCGCGAACGTGGATGTCCTGACCTGGACCCGCAGCGTGGCGGTTGGCGAGATCATCCAGCCGCAGGACGTGATCTGGGGTAAGGCCGCCCTGGCCCCGCCCGGCGCGCCGGCGGATCCGGATCGGGTGGTGGGGCTGGCCGCGCGCCGCACCCTGCGCGCCGGCGCCGCGGTGGGATCGAGCGACGTCACCGCGCCGCAGGTGATCAAGGCGAACGACATCGTGACCCTGCTGTTCGAGGACAGCGGCATCTCCCTGTCGTTGCAGGCCAAGGCCCTGGGCGCGGGCGCCGTGGGCGAGACCATCAGCGTCCAGAACACCAGTTCGCGCAAAACCATCCAGGCTGTCGTCACCGGCCCGGGTTCGGCGATCGTCGGACCCGCTGCCGAGCAATTCCGGCTCACCCACACCACCCGCTTCGCCGCCCGTTGAAGGACGAACATTCCATGCGCCTGCGCCGCCTCGCCCTCGCCGCCATTC
>JANPKX010000426.1:0-3804 GCA_031426235.1 Alphaproteobacteria bacterium
GCCTGTTGTTAATTGATAATCAGCTAAAGTTGGTGCAGAGCTCGTTCAGGGTCATCGCGAAGGCGATGACCGCACTGGACGTGATCCGGAGGTACTCACCGGAAATGACGAAGCGGGCGCCGCCCTGATCGAAAGGCTCGCAGGCGCTGCGTACCGTGCTGTCGATCGTTGCGTTTTCCCAACTTGCACGGGTTAGAAGATCGTGGGCCCTGGCCAAGGCCGCGAAGCGTCCATCAATGGCGGCTCTCGCATGGGTCATGCTCGTCGCCGTCCGCAGGCTCTGATCCGTGATCGCGCCCACGGTTGCGAGCATGTTCTTGATCCGATGATGAAGTTCGGCGTGGATGAGGTCCTGCAACTTCCCAGCCGCGTTGCGTTCTTCGGCTTCGATGCCCGCCTGGACCAGTAGAGCGGAGGCGTCGATCCCCGCCTGCTCCAACGCTAGCTTCAGACTATCGTTCTCGGTCGTCAGGGCGTCCTGGAAAGGCTGGTTCTCATCAATGATTAGCTGCTGCTTTTCCGTATTCAGGACGGTTTTCAGAAGCAGCGCCTTGGCGTGCGCTCCGGCCTGCTGAAGCTGGTAGCGGAGTTCCTTGTTCTCCTTCGTCAGAGAGCCGTTCTCGGCGGAAAGCGTGGGCAACACTTTCAAGGCGCCGCTGCCGACCATTGCCTGCAGCTCGATGATCATCTGCTGGATTTCGAGAGGCTTCGGGAAGAATTTGCTGTCTTCCGGCTTGTCGGAATCATCAACGGCGATCTGGCCAGAAACCAGGATGATCTTGATGTGGGGCCATCGCGTATGGACGAGGTGCGCAAGTCTTAGCCCGTCCATGCTTCCCGGCATTTGGATGTCCGTGAACAGGACCGCGACATCATCGCGCGACTCAAGGACGCGAATTGCTTGGTCAGCGTTGATGGCTTCAATAGGCACAAATCCCGCGTCCTCGACAATGTCGACGGCGCGCATCCGAAGCATCAGTTCGTCTTCCACGACCAAGACGACGGACGATGGTCTATCTCTCATAATCAAGCAGTTCCAAGCTAAGCCGTAAGATCCCAAGGGCCTGCTGAAACGAGGCCGCGAACAACCATGCGCTTGTTCCTGGGAAATAGCGCGCTGTCCGTGTAGCGTTGATGGAATTAGAACCTATAGTTTCAGATACAACGGCGCGGATCCTGGATCCTAGGCGTTACGCGCCATCAGGCCACCGTCGACGGGGATAGTCGCGCCGGTGATGAACGAGGCGGCGGGCAGGCAGAGGCTCAAGGTCATGTGCGCCACCTCTTCGGGTCGGCCATAGCGGCGCAGCGCCGTTCGGCGGCGGGCATAGGTCTCCTTGTCGGCGTCCGGGATCGCCTCGGTCATGCCGGTCAGGATCGGGCCGGGGCAGATGCAGTTGACGGTGATCCCCTCGGGGCCGAGTTCGACCGCCAGGGCGCGGGTGAGGCCGGTGACGGCGGTCTTGGCGGCCGCATAGGGGCTGTCGCGGCTGGTGGCGCCCAGGGCCTCGGTGGAGGCGATGTTGACGATACGCGGGGCGGCCGAGCGGCGCAGATAGGGAAGGGCGGCGCGGATCATCCGCTGCTGGGCGGTGACCAGGATTGCGAACGATCGCGCCCAGACCGCCTCGAAGTTCTCGGAGTCGATGGGCGAGAAGCCGCTGACGCCGGCGTTGTTGACCAGGATGTCCAGGCCGCCGAACCGCGCCGCCACCTCCCCGGTCACACGGATAATCGCCTCGGGATCGGCCACGTCGAGCGTCCAGGCCTCGGCGCTGAAACCGCGGTGCGTGAGGTCGTCGGCCACTTCGCGGACGGTCTCGGCGGAGATGTCGGTGCAGGCGACGTGCGCGCCTTCCTGGGCGAAGACCTCGGCGGTCGCGCGGCCCATGCCGGACGCGGCGCCGGTGATCAGGACGGTGGAGCCGGCGACGGATCGGGTGGTCATCTCGGCTATCGTCCCTGGAACGTGGGTTCGCGTTTCTCGAGGAAGCTGGCGACGCCTTCCCTGTGATCTTCGGTCTGCATCAGCAGGCGGATTTTCTCGATGGCCCAGGCGCCGATCTCGCGCGGGTCGCCGTAGGCGTAGCGGCTGAGCCCGGCCTTGAGGTGGCGCACGGCGAGCGGCGGGTTGGCGGCGATGCGGGCGGCCAGCGCCTGAGCCCGGGGCAACAGATCGTCGTGCGCCGTCACCTCGCTGACCAGCCCGATCCGCAGGGCCTCGGCCGCGTCGAACACGTCTCCGGTGAACAGCAGCTCTGCCGCCTTGGCCGGTCCGACGATGGCCGGCAGGCGGTAGAAGCCGCCCACGTCGCAGACCAGGCCGCGCTTGACGAACAGCTCGCCGAACTTCGCCTTCTCGGAGGCGATGCGGATGTCGGCGAAGAGGGCCAGCTCCATGCCCCAGCCGACGGCGGCGCCATTGACCGCCGCGATCACCGGCTTGTCGCATTCCAGCACCGCAAGCGCGGCGGGTGTGGCGGTGAAGGTGACGGGCATCGGCGCGCGCGACACGGGCTTGGGTCCGGCCATGATCTCGCCGACGTCGTCGCCGGAGCAGAAGGCGGGGTCGGCGCCGGTGACGATGATGCATCGCACCTCCGGATCGGCGGCGGCGGTGCGGAACGCCTGCTCCAGCTCATCATAGGCGGGATAGTTCAATGCATTGCGCCGGTGGGGCCGGTTCAGGGTGATGGTGGCGACGTGGCGCTCGAGCGCGACCCGGGTGTGCTCGAACCCCGCGCTCTTCTCGGTCAGCGAGACCATCGGCGCTCCTCCCTTTCGTCGGAGTGTTCGCCCGCCCAGAAGACAGGTCAACGGTGACGCCGGGTCAGTCTTGCCAGGGGCGGAGGGCGAGGGAACATGGCGGGCAGGATCAGGAGGACGGGGATGCCGGAGTTTCGCACCATCGACGCCGGGCGGGCGAAGCTGCGCGTCGCGGTGGAAGGCGAGGGGCCGCTGGTGGTGATGGTCCACGGGTTTCCGGAGAGCTGGTACTCGTGGCGACACCAGATCGGGCCGGTCGCGCAGGCGGGCTACCAAGTCGCGGCCCTCGACGTGCGCGGCTATGGCGGGTCGGACAAGCCCCAGCCCATCGAGGCCTATTCCATGGAGGAGCTGACCGGCGACGTGATCGGCGTGGCCGACGCGCTTGCGCCCGGCCAGAAGGCCATCCTGTTCGGCCACGACTGGGGCGCCCCGATCGTCTGGAACACCGCGCTGAGCCGGCCGGACCGGATCGCGGCGGTGGCGGGGTTGTCGGTGCCGTTCACGGGCGTGCCCAGCCGCCCCTTCACCGAGATATTCAAGGAGGCCTTCACCGACAAGGGCCACTTCTTCTACCAGGCCTGGTTCCAGGAAGTCGGCCCGCCGGAGGCCGAGGCGGAGAAGGATGTCCGCGACTTCCTGCGCAAATTCTATTTCGGCATCGCCGGCGAGGCGCCGGACGGTTCATGGCCGCAAAAGAAGCACGGCGCGAGCATGCTGGAGGGCATGGTGGATCCGGGTGACTTCCCCGCGTGGCTGAGCGCGGCCGACCTGGACTACTACGTCGGTGAGTTCGAGGACTCAGGCTTCCGGGGGCCGATCAGCCGCTACCGCAACCACGAGAACGACTTCGCCTGGCTGCAACAGTTCAAGGGCCGGAAGCTGGAGATGCCGACGCTGCTGATCGGCGGCGACCGCGACCCGGCGTTCAACGGCTTCGGCCGCATCGCCGACCCCGGCGCGATGATGCGCGACCACGCCACCGACCTGCGCGCCGTCCACATCCTCCCGGGCTGCGGGCACTGGACGCAGCAGGAG
>JANPKX010000427.1:0-4845 GCA_031426235.1 Alphaproteobacteria bacterium
GGCAAGCTCTACCTGAACTACAACAAAGAAGTTGGCGAGCGTTGGTCGAAGAACATTCCAGGCTTCATCGCCGCCGCCAACAAGAACTGGCCGAACGTCCTGGAGAAGTAGTCGCTCGTTGAGCGCCGGCGCAGGACATGCCGTCTTGCGCCGCAACCTTCCCAAGAACGAGGTCCATCATGACATCGAAGCGCGGCGTTCTGCCGATCCTTCTCACCATCTATATTGCATTCGTCTTCATCCAGTCCCTGTTCTTTAAGTTCACCAACTCCCCGGAAACCGCCTACATCTTCAGTACGCTGGACACCTGGGCCGGCGGGCTAGGCTTTTCCGGGTTGTTCACGCCGACCGGCATCTTCTCTCAGTACGTGATCGGGTCAGCCGAACTGGTCGCCAGCCTGTTGCTGCTGGCTGGGCTGGCGCCCCGGCTACGCCTGCTGCGACCGCTCGGCGCGCTGATGGCGATGGGCGTGATCTCGGGCGCCATTCTGTTCCACCTGTTCACGCCCCTGGGCGTCTCGGTGCTCAATACGGACGGCACGCGCGACGGCGGCCTGCTCTTCGGAATGGCGTGTGGCGTGTGGGTATCTGCAGCCCTCATCCTGTGGATAAGTCGCGATCTCATCATGTCGCGGCTGCGCAACCGCGCCTTCGTCGCGGCCTGAACCGGACGGGCGCGGCGATGTTCATCGACCTCACGATAGCGCTGCTGCGGTCGCTCGCCGCCAACCCGGCCGCGCTCACGCTGGCGATCATCGTCGCGACCTTCGCCCTGGAGGACGTCGCGGCGGTGGCGGTCGGCCTGCTGGTGTCGCAGATGGCCCTGGCGCCCTGGCCCGCGGTTCCCGCCCTGCTGGTCGGGACGATCCTGGGCGATCTGGCGCTGCATGTTCTCGGCCGCGCCTTCGCCGACACGCCGTTCGGGCGGCGCGTACGGTCTCGCGGGGCCGTGATCCGGGCCGAAACCTGGCTGCGCCGCCGGTCGGACTTCGCACTCGCCCTCGCGCGGTTTGTTCCAGGGCTCCGCTTCCCCATCTACGTCGCCAGCGGCTTCATTGGCCTTCCAACCCGGCGGGTCGCGATGATTGTAACGGCGATGAGCGTGATCTGGACCCCGGTCGTGTTCTGGCTGAGCATATCGGCGGGCTCGGCCGCGACGGGGCTGCCCGCGCCGTTGGCCATCCTTTTGATAGGCGGCGGTTTCGTCGCCATCGCCCTGGCGCCGCGCGTCACACGCCGCTGGTTGGCGTTCTGAGAGGTGGCTCGTCCCTGGTCGCCGCTGGCGCTTGCGATCCTCGTCACCACCGGTTGCGGCGGGCCTCCAGGTCCGGCGGAATCTGCGAGGCGGATCGACGCCCTCAGACGCGGCCACTATCCGGCGCCGAAATCCGGCGCGCCGGTGAGCTATCTCATATCCGGGGACCCCGCCGGCCGCCGGGTGATCTTCATCCATGGCACGCCGGGCGAGGCGCGAGGTTGGGCGGACTTCCTGCTCCATCCGCTTCCAGGCTACGAGTACGTGGCCATCGACCGGCCCGGGTTTGGCGCCAGCGGCCCGGACGGCGCCGTCGTCAGACTGGCTGAACAGGCGGCTGCCCTGGAGCCGCTGCTGGTCGCACGATCCGGCCAGTGGCCCATCCTGGTCGGCCATTCTCTGGGCGGTCCCGTCGTCGTCCAAGCCGCCGTCGATCATCCGGGACGGGTGGGCGCTCTGGTCATCGCCGCCGGGTCGCTCGACCCCGGGCTGGAAAAAATCCACTGGGCCCAGCCCATCGGCGCCTGGGACCCAGTGCGACGGCGATTGTCGCGGCCCATGCGCAACGCCAATGCCGAGCTCATGGCGTTGAAGCCCGAACTCCAGCAGCTGGCGTCGCGCCTTCCGCAACTGACGTGCCGGGTCGAGATCGTCCACGGTGAGAAGGATCGCCTCGTTCCCTATGCCAATGTCGCCTTCATGCGCGGTGCGTTGCGACAGGCCGACGTCCGGGTCCGGACCTTGCCCAGCCAGGATCACTTCCTGCCCTGGACCAGCCGGGCGGAGATCGAGGCGGCGATCGCACGGGCCGCGCAGGGGCTAGGACCATGTCGTTGAACGCCAACCCAACCGAACCGCCAGCCGTGCGCCCCCATGCCGGCATGCCGCCGCTGGAACCTGCGCCCGCCCTGTCGGTCTTCGAATTCTGGCCCGCCAACCTCTTCTACATTCCGGTCTGGATCTGGGCCGTGGGCCTGTCGTTGCGCCACCTGGGCGTCCGGCTCCCGCTGCTGGCCAATCCGCTGTTCCCCGCGGGAGGTTTGGTGGGCGAGTCCAAGACCCAGATCCTGGACCTCATCGACGGCGAGGCCGCCGCCTATGTCGCGCCATATGTCCCCTTCGATCGGACGATGGACCCTGCCGAGGCCGACGCGCCGCGGGCGCTGGCGCTGGCCGCCGCATCCGGTCTGGCGCTGCCGCTTGTGGCCAAGCCGGATCTCGGCTGCAGAGGCGCGGGCGTCCGCCCGGTCCGCACGCCTGATGAACTGATCGCCTACCTTGCCGAGTTCCCTGCGGGCGAGCGTCTGTTGCTGCAGACGCTCATCGATGTCGAGGGTGAGGCGGGTGTCTTCTATTTGCGGGTTCCGGGTGAAGAGCGGGGAAGGATTTTCTCCCTTACGCTGAAGTATTTCCCGCATGTCGAGGGCGATGGCCTGTCGACACTGCGCGCTCTGATTCTGGCCGACCCCCGGGCCGGCCCGCTCTCCCACCTCTATCTTCCGCGGCACCAGGCGCGGCTCGACGAGGTGCTGCCGGCGGGGCAGACGCTGCGTTTGGCCTTCGCGGGCAGCCACAGCCGCGGCGCGATTTTCCGAAATGGCAACGCCTGGGTGACCGAGCCGATGACCGCGCGCTTCGATGCGATCGCCAAAGCCATTCCCGAATTCTGGTTCGGCCGTTTCGACGTCCGTTTCGCAACCTTCGAAGCGCTACGCGAAGGGCGTGATTTCAGTATCGTCGAAGTCAATGGCGCCGGCGCCGAAGCGACCCACATCTGGGATAGCCGCACCCGCCTGGTTGACGCCTACCAAACGCTATTCCGGCAATTCGCCCTGCTCTGGCAGATCGGCGCGCGCAACCGGTCGAGAGGCTTTCGCCCCGAGCCACTGTTCTGGTTCGTGCGACGTTGGCGACGCGAGACCCGGCTGATGAACCGGTATCCGCCGACGGCCTGATGAGGCGTCCTGCCCGGCGACCAACCGGCTTTGACGAGATGACCCAGTGCGCCTCGAAATTGGCCGAGACGCTGGACCAGGTGCGGGCCGGCGCCGAGGGCATCCGCACGGGCGCCGACGAGATCGCCCATGCGAGCGACGACCTGTCGCGCCGCACCGAGCAGCAGGCGGCCAGTCTGGAAGAGACCGCTGCGGCGCTGGACGAGATCACCGCCACAGTGCGCAAGACCGCCTCCGGCTCCAAGCAGGCCAGCGAGACCGTCAAGCGCACCAAGGGCGATGCGGTCCGCTCCGGCGAGGTGGTCGCCCAGGCGGTCGAGGCCATGGGCCAGATCGAGAAGTCGCGCTCGAGGTCCTTCGCATACCCTGCATCGAAACCATCGAAGAGGCCCTCGCCGAAATCGAGCGGCGTTTCGGCGCAGCCGTGCCCGACCGCGCAGAGGAACCGCTGGCGGACCTCTACCTGCTGTCGTCGCGCATCATCGACCTCTCGGGGTTCCTGCCAGGAACCGGGGTGGACGAGGCCGCCATCGCCCTTTGCGAGATCGTGGACCTGAGCATCTCAGCGGAGCGGACGCGGTGGGACGCCATCGATGTCTGTGTCCGTTCGCTGCAACTCCTGAGAACCCACGGCAAGGCCTTTGGACCCGACCGCTGCGCGACGATCATCCAGGGCCTGCGCGACGTCGTGGCGGCGCGTACGCCCGTCACTCCGGATGACGAAGCGGGTGCCCCGCAAGCCTGAAGGCGCGCGCAACCTAGGTCACGTCGTTCGGGGCGCCGATCGCAGCTGACCCTGACCGCCGCCATGGCGGCGGTGGCCGCCTGCGCGGCGACAAGGCCGCGGTGCGGGCTGATCTCGCCGGCAGCCCTATCAAGCTTAACCTTGTATATTGGGCTTCGGTGATGTGGCGTGAATTAGGCGAAAACTCGTCAATTCAATATCGACTGGGCTAAATTCTTATGTCTTTATATAGTTCCAAGCTTAGCCGCATTCTCTTATTGCGGGCTGGAAAACTGCCGCCTAAGGCTTGCGCGTCAGGTGGGCCGCGGACGACGAGTCGCCGCAGACAAGCGGAAGCAACTTTCCAGTCTTGAGGGTAATTGAATGCCTTATACCAACTACTCTGGCGTCACTCTGCGTGAAACGTCACCCTGGGCCCTCGATTGGCTTAGCAATCCAGGACAGCCTGTTGGTCCCGATGTGCCCGGCGAGCCTCATACCGTTAAGATTTGGCAATCCTACACGCTCCCCTCAGGCGTTCAGAACCTCGTCAACTTCGGCGAGAGCCAGCACGCGGCTGGCAACAGCCAGGACAACATCATCCAGGCGCTCGGCAGCAAGACCACCCTCTACGGCGGCGCCGGCCAGGATGTCCTGGTCGGCAGCGGATCAAGCGACGTGTTCGTGGTGGCCCAGGGCGAGGGCTCCAAGGTCATCTACAATTTCACGGACAGCGCGACACTGCGGCTGATCGGCGGCCCGTTGACCAGCTTCACAGCGGTGAAGTCGGCGATGACCCAGCGCGGGACGGACGTCATCCTCGACAACGGCGGCACCATGATCGCCTTCCGCAACGCCACAATCGGGCAGTTCAGCCCTGACGACTTCCTGCTGCCGCTGGCCAGCTCGGC
>JANPKX010000428.1:0-4945 GCA_031426235.1 Alphaproteobacteria bacterium
CCTTCACCGCCCCGTTGGAGCCCGGCAGGCAGAAGACGAAGCAGCCCTTCACGAGGCCCGCCAGCGCCCGCGACTGCAGGGTCGAGAGGCCCACCGACTGGTAGCTGACCAGGTGGAAGATCACCGCGAAACCGTCGATCTCCTTGTCGAAGAGAGGCCGGATCGCCTCGGGCGTCACGTCGCGCCCGGTGATGCCGGTGCCGCCGGTGGAGACGATCGCCTCGACGCCCGCCTCGACCCAGGCCAGCACCTGGGCGCGGCTCTGGTCGACGTCGTCCGTGACGATGCCGCGGGCGACCAGGTCATGACCCGCCCCGGCGACGCGGTTCGCCAGCAGGTCGCCGGAGGTGTCGCTCTCCTCGTCGCGGGTGTCCGAGACGGTCAGCACCGCCACCTTGACGGGCTTGAACGGGCGACTGGGATCGATCTTCCCGCCGGGCGTGAACGCGTTCATGGGCAAGCTCCTTCGCTGGGCCTTGTAACGCGCCGCGCGCCAGCCAGGTAGGGGGCGCTCAGGTCGACTGCGTGGTGTCCGGCAGGTTCAGGATGCGCTTGGAGATAATGTTATTCTGGATTTCGGCCGAGCCGCCATAGATCGACATCGCCTTGCCCCAGAGCCAGCCGCTCACCGCTTCGATCTCCTCGGGCTTGAAGGCCTCGCCGGCCCAGCCCAGGCCCTGCGTGCCCATCATCTCCAGCATCAGCTCGGACCGCGCCTGCGACACGGTGGTGGCCGAGTTCTTCAGCACCGAGGCGGCGTTGGTCGCGCCCGAGGCGCCCTTGGCCTCCGCCACCGCCCGCGCCAGGGTCAGGCCGTGGATGCGGCCGTCCATCAGGTGCTGGGTCACGCGGCTGCGCAGGTCCAGGTCGGCGATCCGGCCCTGACCGTCGACGCCGACGTAGTCCTTGGCGACCTCCTCCAGCGGGATCGGGCGGCCCATGCCGCCGGCGCCGGTCTGGCTGGAACGCTCATGCTGCAGCAGCCGCTTGCCCACCGACCAGCCCTCGTTGAGCTTGCCCAGCAGGGCGTCCTTGGGGGCCTTGGCATCCGTGAAGAAGGTCTCACAGAACGGAGACTGGCCCGAGATCAGCTTGATCGGCCGGGTCTCGACGGCATCCTGCTCCATCGACAGCAGGAGGAAGCTGATCCCCTCATGCTTCTTGGCCTGGAAGTCGGTGCGCACCAGCGCCCCGCACCACTGCGACTGCTGGGCGCCGCTCGTCCAGATTTTGCTTCCATTCACCAGCCAGTGATCGCCCTTGTCCTCGCAGCGGGTCTGCAGCGAGGCCAGGTCCGACCCGGCGTTGGGCTCCGAGTAACCCACGCACCACTGCACCTCACCCCGTATGATCGGCGGCAGGTGCTGGGCCTTCTGCTCGGGGGTGCCGTAGTCCATGATCGTCGGGCCGATCATGGTGATGCCCATGCCGAAGGTCAGCGGGTTGAACGCACCGGCCCTGGCCATCTCCTGGCCCAGCACCCGCGCCTGCTGAGACGACAGCCCGCCGCCGCCGTACTCCGACGGCCAGGTCGGGGTGGCCCAGCCCTTGGCGCCGATGGCGGTCTTCCAGGCGACAAGGTCGGGATCGCCGCCCTGGGGCCCTTCCGAGGCCATCATGCCGCCCTTGCCTTTCAGGGACTTGGGGAAGTTGGCCTCCAGCCAGTCCCGCGCCTCGACGCGGAAGTCTTCCAGTCCGGCTTCAGCTCCAAAATCGGCCACGGTGTCGTCTCCACTTGGTGTTCGCAGGTAGAATACATCCTCGTGGGCGTGACCCAAGGTCAGCGTCAGCGGCCATAGCTTCAGAAGGTGATTTCCTGCCCGTCCCAAGCCAGGAATCCGCCGGTCTGGGACGGCGTCAGGTCCTCGATCACGGCCAGCAACTTGGCTGCGGCATCGTCGGGCGCGAACAGCCGCTCCGGCGCGACTCCCCTCTGGAACGGCGCGGACAGCGGGGTCGCAACTGTGCCGGGGTGCAGCGCCACGCAGATCGCGTCTTTGCGCCGGACCGCCAGCTCGACGGCCGCTGTCCGCACGAACTGGTTGGCGGCGGCCTTGGCGGCGCGATAGCCGTACCAGCCGCCCAGCCGGTTGTCCGAGATCGAGCCCACTCGAGCCGTGATCACCGCCAGCACCGACTTGCCCTCGCGCGGCAGCCGGGGTGCGAAGTGCTTCAGCACCAGGGCAGGTCCGATGGCGTTGATCTGGAAGCTGCGGGCCAGCTTTGCCGGGTCGATATCGGCTAGCCGCTTCTCCGGCGACAGCACGGCGTCCTGCAACACGCCGGTCGCGACGATCACCAGCCGCGGCGCCGTCACACTGGCGGCTGCGGCCGCCACCGAACCCTCGTCGGTCAGGTCGAGCGGAACATCGCCCTGGCGTGAGAAGGCGTGGACCCGCGTCACCCTCGGGTCGGCCGTCAGGCGCGCAACCAGGGCCGACCCGATGCCGCCCGAGGCGCCGACCACCACCGCCTCGAAGATTTCGGGGAATCCGCTCATCACCGCGCCATGTCCCGCGCTATCGTACCGGGCGCAACCCCTAGGAAACCCGCTTGATCTCGTCCGCCCGACTGAAGACGCTCGTCGACGCCCCTGTGCGCCCCGGCGGCGCCTATGTGCTCTACTGGATGCAGCAGTCGCAGCGCGCCCAGTTCAACCCGGCGCTGGAATACGCCATCGACGAGGCCAATGCGCTGGGGGTCCCCGTGATGGTCTGCTTTGGCCTGACGGCCTTTCCGGAAGCCAATGTCCGCCACTACGACTTCATGCTGCGGGGCCTCTCCGAAGTCCGCCGGCGACTTGCCGATCGCGGGGTCGGCTTCGTCATCCGCAAGCAGCCACCGCATGAGCTGGCGCGCGAACTGGCGGCCGAAGCGGCCCTGGTGGTCTGCGACCGCGGCTATCTGAAGATCCAGCGCACCTGGCGCGCCAAGCTGGCCGAGGGCCTGGCGACACGCCTGGTCCAGGTCGAGGGCGATGTGGTCGTCCCCGTCGAGCGCGCGTCGGACAAGCATGAATACGCCGCGCGCACGATCCGGCCGCGCCTGCACCGGGTCTGGGATGAGTTTCTCGAGCCGCTCGAGCCGCGCGCCGTACGGGTCCGCGCCGATGGCCTCAAGATCCCGGGCGATGTCGATCTGGACGACGTGCCGGGCGTGCTCGCAGGCCTGAAGATCGACACGGCGGTGGGCCCGGTAAAGCGGTTTACGCCCGGCGAAGACGCCGCCCGGGTTCGCTTGGACGCCTTTATTGAGGGCGCCCTGCCCTGCTATGGCGCCGAACGGGGCAAGCCCGAGGCCGGCGTTGCCTCGCACCTCAGCCCCTACCTGCATTTCGGCCAGATCTCGCCGGTGGAGATCGCCCTGGCGGCGCGCCGCCAGCCCGCATCGGACAGCCGGGCCAGCTTCATCGAGGAGCTGATCGTGCGCCGCGAGCTCTCGATGAACCACGCCTTCTACGCCCCCGACTACGACCGCTACGAGGTGCTGCCGGACTGGGCGCGCCGGACCCTGGCCGACCACGCGAACGACCCGCGCCCCTTTCTCTACACGCGCGAACAGTTCGAGGCGGGGCAGACGCACGACCCCTACTGGAACGCCGCCATGACCGAGATGCGGGCCACCGGCTACATGCACAATTCCCTGCGCATGTACTGGGGGAAGAAGATCCTGAACTGGTCCGCGAGCCCTGAGGAGGCGTTCGAGACCACCCTGGCGCTCAACAACCGGTGGTTTCTCGATGGGCGCGATCCCAACTCCTTCACCAACGTGGGCTGGATCTTCGGACTGCACGACCGCCCGTGGGGGCCCCAGCCCGTGTTCGGCACGGTCCGCTCCATGGGTCCCAACACGTTCAAGAAGTTCGACGCCGATCGCTATGTGCGCGATGTTGGCGGGATGGTGCGGGCCGAGGCCGGCTGAAAACGTCCGCGCGGCTGTCGGAACGCGCCCTGTCGGCACGTCCTTCGCAGGACCCCGGCCTGCGATCTCCTGGAGCCCGCCGCATGAAACCGACGATCACCGCCTTCGAGGCTTCCCCTGACAAGGGGCGCGGCCTGGCGCGCGACATGCGGGTGCGCTGGGCGCTGGAGGAAGTGGGCCAGCCCTACAACGTCCGCCTCGTCAGCTTCGCGGCGATGAAGCAGCCCCCGCACCTAGCGCTCCACCCGTTTGGTCAGATCCCCACCTTTGAGGACGGCGACCTCGTCCTGTTCGAGACCGGCGCCATCATCCTCCACATCGCCCAGGGCCACTCCGGCCTGCTGCCAGCGGATGCGGGCGGCCGGGCCCGCGCGATCGCCTGGATGTTCGCCGCACTCAACACCGTCGAGCCGCCGATCCTGGAGCGCGCCACCGCCGTGTTGCTGGAGCGCGACCAGCCTTGGACGGCACAGCGCCTGCCGCTGATGGACGCCCGCATCCGCACCCGCCTGGACCAGCTCTCCGCGCGCCTGGGCGAGGCCGACTGGCTGGACGGCCCCTTCTCCGCGGGCGACCTGATGATGATGTCGGTGCTGTACCGGCTGGGCGACTCCGGCCTGCTCGAAAGCTACCCGACCCTTGGCGCCTATGTCGCCCGCGCCGAGGCTCGCCCCGCCTACCAACGCGCCTTCGCCGCTCAGTTGGCGGTGTTCAAGGCCGCCTCAACCGACAGCAAAGGACCCGTCTCATGACCGCGAAGAACACCATCTGCCTTTGGTACGACCACGACGCCGAGGAGGCCGCGCAGTTCTACGCCGCGACCTTTCCGGACAGCGCCGTCGAGGCGGTGCATCGCGCGCCCTCCGACTTCCCCGGCGGCAAGAAGGGCGATGTCCTGACCGTCCAGTTCACGGTCTGCGGCGTGCCGTGTATCGGCCTGAACGGCGGGGATGTGTTCAAGCAGAGCGAGGCCTTCTCCTTCCAAGTGGCGACCGATGACCAGGCCGAAACCGACCGTTTGTGG
>JANPKX010000429.1:0-7300 GCA_031426235.1 Alphaproteobacteria bacterium
CCCGGCATTTGTCGGGATGAGCGGTATGTTTGAGCTAGGCGGCTGTGAGTTCGGCGGCGAGCGTGGCGAAGGCCCAGTCGAGCCAGGGCGTGAGCGCGTCCAGGTCGGAGGTCTCGACCGTGGCGCCACACCAGATCCGCAGACCGGGAGGCGCGTCACGGTATCCGCCAACGTCCAGGGCCACCCCTTCCTTTTCGAGCAGGCCAGCCAGCTTTTTGGCAAAATCGGCCTGCGCGGCTTCGGACAGGTCGTTGATGCGGGTGTCGACGACCTTGAGGCATACGGAGGTGTTGGAGCGCGTGGCGGGGTCCTCGGCGAGGTTGGCCACCCAGGGCGTCGTTGCGATCCAGGCTTCCAGCACCGCCAGGTTCGCGTCGGCGCGGCGCTGCATCTCGGCCAAGCCGCCGATCTTCCGCGCCCAATTCAGCGCGTCCAAAGCGTCTTCGACGCACAGCATCGAGGGCGTGTTGATCGTGGCGCCCTCGAAGATCTCCAGGTTGACCTTGCCGCCTTTTGTCATGCGGAACAGCTTGGGCATCGGCCAGGGCGGGCTGTAGCTTTCCAGGCGCGCGACCGCGCGCGGGCCCAGGATCAACACGCCGTGCGCGCCCTCGCCGCCCAGGGCCTTCTGCCAGGAGAAGGTCACCACATCGAGCTTGGTCCAGTCGAGCTTCTGCGCGAAGGCCGCGCTGGTGGCGTCACAGATTGTGATGCCGGTGCGGCCGGCGGAAATGAAGTCGGCGTTCGGCACGCGAACGCCCGACGTGGTGCCGTTCCAGGTGAACACCAGGTCGGCGTCAGGATCGACCTGCGCCAGGTCCGGCAGCTCGCCATAGGGCGCATCCAGCACCTGGGCGTCGACCTTCAGCTGCTTGGTGACGTCCGTGACCCAGTCCTTGCCGAAGCTCTCGAAGGCCAGCAGTTGGACCTTTTTTGGCCCCAGCATCGACCACAGGGCCATCTCGACGGCGCCGGTGTCGGAGCCGGCCACGATCCCGATCAGGAAGTCGTCCGGAACCTCCAGCACCTCGCGGGTGCGGTCGATGGCTTCCTTCAGGCGCGCCTTGCCCAGCTTTGAGCGGTGCGAGCGGCCGAGGACGGCGTTGCTGAGGTTTTCGGGGGCCCATCCGGGGCGCTTGGCGCACGGGCCGGATGAAAACTCGGGGCGCGCCGGGCGCATAGCCGGCTTCGGCCCGGTCGGGGCAGCGGGGGTATTCATAGCGATGTCTCCCATCCTTACAGATGAGCAGCGCCCCGTTGGGAGGGCGTGGCCCGGGGCGCAAAAGCCCCGGTTTGACCGCCGGTGCAAGCGAAAGTTTTGCGCGCGTCCGGCCCCGGCGATTAGCGGATAGCCTTGCGGCGCCTCATAGCGCGACGACGCCAAGCCACAGCGGTCCCGATGATCAGGCACCAGATGATGCCCATGAAGTTCACGTTGTTCACCACGGCATGCAGGTAGTCTGAGTTCGACCGTCCGGTGACCAAATAGTAGGAGTGCAGGGAGAACTGGGCAGCGTAGAACAGCATGACGCCACCCATCCACGGGGCGCCGTAGCGGACGGTCACCGCAAGCAGGGCCGTCGCGGCCAAACCGTCATTTATGAAGCGAAATGTCCCAGCGAAATCTGGGAAGAGTTTCTGGACGGCCAGTCCCGCCGTAATGTTCAGAATGACGACGCTGGCGGCCAAGCGCTCGGCCCGGGTACCCTTCCATACAGCGAATGTCAGCGCGCTGAGGACGAAGACGGTCAGAATCTGGACGATCGGCGAGGTCGGCATGATTAAGCGCCCCTAATACAGATCAGGGGCGCCCAACCAGTTAATGTCTCGCAATGGTTCCCGTGGGAACCCTTCAATCAGCCGACGTTGCGCAGGGTGGTCTGCGACTGGTCAGCCGCGCCCGGAGGCTTATCCTGAAGATCCATCTTGGTGCGGATGCCGAGACGAAGCTTGGCTTCGTTGAGTTCGGTATGAACCGCGACCATGGCGGAGCGGGCTTCGCTCAGCGCCTTGATGGCTTCCATCATCTTCACTTGCACGTCATCGGCGAACACCAATGAGACGTTCACGTCCGTACGCGCCCGCAGCATGTCGCTGAGCAGTTCGGTCGCCTCGACCATGGCGCCGTCAACGGCGGCCTCGGTCGTGAACAACTTCTTGGCGACGCGTTGCGCCACGAAGGCCTTTTCCATCTTGTACACCCCTGATTAACGAACCCGATACCCGTTAAGGTAAAGCGAAGGTTAAGGCACACGCAACTGATTCAGCAGTTGTTAACCATAATTTTCGCCGCCAACGGTTGTATTGTGGCGCCAAAGCCACGCTTTGCCGGACGACGCTGGGTTGCAGGTGCGTCGCCGAAGCGAATCCTTAGGACAATGGCGGTAGTGCCATCCTATGAGCGCCACGGACGCGATGCCTGAGGGGCTGGAGCCCGGAGAGGCCGAGCAGGGGGGTCCCGCCCCCAATGCGACCTTCCATGCGCGTGTCGCCGGCGTCGGCTTGATCACGACGGTCGTGGTGCTCCTGGCCGCCTGCCTCACCTTCATGCTGCAACAGTGGGCTGTGGCGCGCACCCAGTCGCATCGTTTCCACGAGGACCTGGCCGCGATCGCCGCGCAGTCCTTCGCGCCGGCCATGGCGAGCAGCCAGCAAACCCACCTGGTCCAGATGCTGCGCTCGGTCCAGGTGAGCGACGATATGGTCTCGGCCAAGATCCTCGACCTTTCGAACCGCGAAGTCGCTCAGCTCAAGGGGCGGGCCAGTCCGGAGGGGTCGACGGAGATCATCGCCCGCCCACTGGTGGCGGAGGGGAAGCCCGTTGGCCGGCTGGTGCTGGTCTTCACCCGCCCGGCGTTGGCGCCGATGCTGCCGCAATTCATCGCCCTGACCTTCGTGCTGCTGTTCGGCGGCGTGGGCGTGGCCCTCTTCCTCGCGCGCAGCCTGGCCCATCGCGTCATCAAGCCGGTCCAGAGCCTGTCGCAGGCGATGCACGATGTCGCGGAGGGCGGCGAATTCACGCCCGTTCAGGTCGATACCCCCGACGAGCTGTTCCAGAGCCTGACGGACGGCTTCAACAACCTGCTCGCCAAGCTGGCGGAGCGGGAGGACGACCTTAAGGCCGCCATGCGCGACCTGGAGGCGGCGCGCGATGCGGCCAACGCAGCCAACGTGCTGAAGACTCAGTTCCTGGCCAATATGAGCCATGAGATCCGCACCCCGCTGAACGGCGTGCTGGCCATGGCGGAAGTCATGGCCATGGGCGATCTGGCGGACCTCCAGCGCGAGCGCCTGGACGTGATCCGGCGCTCCGGCGGCCTGCTTCTCGCCGTCCTCAACGACGTGCTCGACCTGTCCAAGATCGAGGCCGGAAAACTGACGCTGTTCGAAGAGGACTTCGACGTGGCGGTCGCTATCGAGCAGGCCCGCGAGAACTTCGAGGTCATGGCTGCGGGCAAGGGGCTCACCTTCAGCGTGGAGATCGAAGACTCGGCCCGGGGCTGGTGGCGTGGCGACGCGGACCGCCTGCGCCAGATCGTCGGCAACCTTCTGTCCAACGCCGTGAAATTCACGCCGAAGGGTTCGGTTGAGGCCGTCATCTCGACGGGCCCGTCCGGCGGCATCCGACTGGTGGTGCGCGACACCGGCGTCGGCATCTCGGAAGAAAAACTCCCGACCCTGTTCGAGAAATTCACCCAGGCGGACAACTCCGCCACACGGCGCTTCGGGGGCACGGGACTTGGCCTGGCGATCTGCCGGGAGCTGATCCAGATGATGGGCGGCTCCATCACGGTCGAGAGCCGCGAAGGCCAGGGATCGGCCTTCACCGTAGACCTGCCGCTGCAGCGCGGCCGGCCTGCAACGATGATGATCAACGAGCCGGTCCATGGCGCCGACGAGGGCGGCCTGCGGCTCTTAGCCGCTGAGGACAACCCGACCAACCAGCAGGTTCTGAGCGCTGTCCTGGGCTCCCTGGGCATCGAGGCCCATATCGTACCCGACGGGCGTGAAGCCGTGGAGGCTTGGCGGAGCGGCGCCTATGACCTGATCCTCATGGATATCCAGATGCCGGTCATGGACGGGATCGCCGCGTCGCTGGCCATTCGCGAGGGAGAAGCGGCGAGCGGTCGCCGTCGCACCCCGATCGTCGCCCTCACGGCCAACGCCTTGACCCATCAGGTCGAGGAATACCTGGCGGCCGGGATGGACGCCCACGTGGCCAAGCCCATCGAGATCGCCAAGCTCTACGACGCCATCGCCGCCGTGCTCAACGCCGCGGCGACCGGGGGTGTCTCGTCGGCGGACAAGGTCGTCGCCGCCTGAACCGGTCGTCATCTACCTGAACACCAGCCAACGCACGGCTCAGACCGGCGTCATCGGCGATGTGGTCTCTTCCTGGTCATCGAAGGCCGGCTCCTCAGCCGACCATGGATCGGAGGACCCGAACATGAAGACCCGCAAGACCACCCTGATCGCTGTTCTGGCCGCCTCGGCCGCTCTGGCGGGCGTCGCCGCGCCGGCCGCCGCCCAGGGCTATGGCCATGACCGCGATCGTTATGAAGACAGCCGCTACAACGACGGACGCTATCAAGAGCGGCGCTACGAGCAAGGACGTTGGGACGGCGACCGCGGCGCCTACAATGTCGACCAGCGTCAGCAGCGGCTGGCTTGGCGGATCGAGCGGGGCGTGCGCAACGGCATGCTCTCCCAACGAGAGGCGCGTGAGCTCCGCGCCGCCGCCTACGACATCGCCCGCCTGGAGGCCCGTTACCGCTACGACGGCCTGAACGGCTGGGAGCGTGCCGATCTCGACCGCCGCCTGGACCGCCTGGACGCCCAGGTGCGGTACGAGCGCCGGGACCGCGACTACGGCTCGGGCTACTACCGCTAAGGCTCGAGCGGACCTTGGCCAGGCGCCCCCGGAGCAAGCTTCGGGGGCGCTTTTCTATGGCGGCGAGACGCGCAGGCGACCGTCCAGGATCGTCACGGCCTGGCCGCGCAACAGGACCCGCTCGCCGCGCACCTCGCACGTCAGGTCGCCGCCCCGGCCAGGGTAGGCTTGGTGGAACCGCACCACCGGCCGTCCCAGCCGCTCGGCGTAAAGCGGCGCGAGAATACAGTGCAGAGAGCCCGTCGCCGGATCCTCCGGGATGCCAGAACCGGGGGCGAAGAACCGGTCAATGACGTCGTATGGCGCACCCGCGTCGGCCGGCGCTGCAACGCCCACATTGCCCCGCCCGCCCGTGGCGGCGCTGGAGACCGCGCTCAAGGCCGCGAAGTCAGGTCGAAGGGCTCCGATGGCGGCGGCGTCGGCGAACAGAGCCACCAGGTAGCTCGAAGCCCAGGTCTCCAGCGGCTCGGCGCCCAGGGCCGCCGCCAGGCCCGCAGGCGTCTCGATCCGCGTCGGCGGCTGGGACGGAAAGTCGAGCTCGTAGCCCTCGCCCGCGCACGTCGCGGTCAGGGGACCGGATGCGGTTTCGAAGACCAAAGCGTGCGCCGCTGCGCCGAGTTCGCCCATCAGCACATGCGCCGCGGCCAACGTGGCGTGCCCGCAGAGCGGAACCTCCAGCATCGGCGTGAACCAGCGCAGGCCGAAGCGGTCGGGATCAGCAGTTCTGAGCAGAAAGGCGGTCTCGGCCTGGTTGTTCTCTGTCGCCAGGACCTGCATCCAGCCCGCATCCGGCCAGGCGTCGAAAGGCTCGACGACGCAGGCCGGGTTGCCCGCGAAGGGTCGGGCGGCGAAGGCGTCGATAGTCCACTGGCGCATGGCTGACCTCGTTCAGACAGGCTCCGGTCGTGCGGCGGGGCCAGCGTCGCCGCAAGGTCCAGTTGCCCGGCGCCGGACCTAAGGCATGATGGTGATTTCGGGCCAACGCGCCTGCGCTGCCGCCGCGACGCGGGCGAAGTTGGGGCTCATCCGGGTCGGATTTTGGCGCAGGCGAAGCGCGAACAGGTCCTCCAGGCCGAACGGAGCCACGATGCTGAAGCGATCGTCGTCCGTCAGCCGAATGCCCACGGCGTGGAGCGGGCTGACGAACCGGCTGAGCGCTTCGGCGCTGGACGTCAGCGGCGCATAGGGCTCGCCGAACCTGCCCTCGAACCACAGATGGACGCGGGCCTGGTTTCTAACCTCGACCTTTTCGCGAAATGGCGGCTAAAACGCCGCCGCCACTCGGCGGATGACCGCATCTTCGGCCTCGTAGGTGGTATCGGGGTCGAAATAGGCGACGTCGTAGTCCTTGATCCCATAGTCCAGCGGCCGGCCGGTGAGGTGGTTGAAGACGCGCTGATAGACCGCGCCCGAGAAGACCAACCCATCGGGAAGATCCAGGTCCCGCAACGTCCGCAGCACCTGCATGAGCGGCTGCGATTGCCGCAGGATCGTCTCGAGCCGCGCCTCCAGAGTCACACCCGGCCCCGCAGCGGCCAACCGTGGTCAAGCGGCCCATGGCCGGCGCCGAAGCCCGGGGCGCGCAGCATCGCCTCGTGCACATAGTCCCAGGCCCGCGCGATGGCGGCTTCCAGCGGCAGGCCTTGGGCGATGCCAACGGCGCCGGCCGAGGCCAGGGTGCAGCCGGTGCCGTGCGTGTGGCGGCTGTCGATCCGCTCGCCCTCGAAGGCGGTCTCGCCATTTGGAGTCATCAGCACGTCGATGACCCGGGGCCCCGCCACATGCCCGCCCTTCATCAGCACCGCCCGCGCGCCCATCGCTAGCAGGGCCTCGCCCGCCCGGCGCAGATCATCGGTGGTCGCGACCGTCAGCCCCGTCAGCGCCTCGGCCTCGGGCGCGTTGGGGGTCAGGAGGGCGGCGAGGGGGACCAGCCGCTCGCGCACCGCCGCCACGGCCTCAATCGTCAGCAGCGACGCGCCACCCTTGGCGACCATCACCGGATCGATCACGGCGGGTAGGCCGGCGTCCTCCACTAGCCGCGCGACCAGCGCCACCGTCGCCGCATCGCCGAGCATCCCGGTCTTGATCGCGTCAGCGCCGATGTCGTCCAGCACCGCGCGGGCCTGCGCCTCGATGATCTCCAGCGGAACCGGGTGGACGCCGCTGACCCCCAGGGTGTTCTGGACAGTGATCGCGGTAATCGCGCTGGCCGCATAGCCGCCGAGCGCCGTCACCGTCTTGATGTCCGCCTGTACTCCAGCGCCGCCCCCGCTGTCGGAGCCGGCGATGATCAGGACTCGACCGATGGCGTTCATTGGCTCGCGATACCCGCCTCAGCGCCCGCGACCAAGAGAGAAGGTCAAGGCATCTCGTGCGAATTGTACCGTCTGCCCCGGCGGCCACCTTCAG
>JANPKX010000430.1:0-3692 GCA_031426235.1 Alphaproteobacteria bacterium
GTCACCCGGCTGATCGACACCTTCCGCATTGCCGCTGAGGAAAGCGTGCGCATGACTGGCGAGGTCCAACCTCTGGACATCTCGCCGCGCGCCAAGGGCTACCAGGGCATGTGGAAGCGGGTGCCGATCGGCCCCTGCTCCTTCATTTCGCCGTTCAACTTCCCGCTGAACCTGGCCGCGCACAAGATCGCGCCGGCCCTGGCCGTGGGCTGCCCCTTCGTGATGAAGCCCGCCTCGCGCACCCCGCTGGGCGCCATCATCATCGGAGAGGTGCTGGCCGAGACGGACCTGCCGAAGGGCGCCTTCTCGATCCTTCCTGCCGCGCGCGACGGGGCGGACCTGTTCACCACCGACGAGCGCCTGAAGCTTCTGAGCTTCACCGGATCGCCCGGCGTGGGCTGGGACCTCAAGGCCAAGGCCGGCAAGAAGAAGGTCGTCCTGGAACTGGGCGGCAACGCCGCCGTCATCGTCGACGCCGACACCGACCTGGACGACGCGGTCGAGCGCATCACCTTCGGCGCCTTCTATCAGTCGGGCCAGTCGTGCATCGGCGTGCAGCGGATCATCATCCACGCTTCGATCTACGATGAGCTGCGCGACCGCCTGGTCGCTAAGGCCAAGACCCTGGTGACCGGCGACCCGCACAACGAAGAAACCTTCGTCGGACCCATGATCGACGTGAAGGAGGCCGCTCGGCTCGACAGCTGGATCCAGGCCGCGGTGGCTGACGGGGCCAAGCTGCTGGTCGGCGGCAAGCGCGAGGGCGCGATGCTCGAGGCGACTCTGCTGGAAGGCGTCGGACGCAAGGCCGCGCTCTACGCCGAAGAGGCGTTCGGGCCGGTCGCCATCCTGTCGAAGTTCACCGACTTCAATGCGGCTTTGGCCGAGGTGAACGACAGCAAGTTCGGCCTGCAGACCGGCGTCTTTACGCGAGACCTCTACAAGATGCTCGACGCCTGGGACCATCTCGATGTCGGCGGCGTCGTCATCGGCGACGTGCCCAGCTACCGCGTGGACAATATGCCCTATGGCGGCGTGAAGGATTCCGGGCTTGGTCGTGAGGGCGTGCGCTTCGCGATGGAAGACATGACGGAAATTCGCAACCTGGTCATCCGCCGCCGTTAAGCTTGCGTATCTAGTCGGGACAGTACGCGCTGCTTTTGGGGAGGCGGCTTCAGTTGCTAACGATCGCTCAGATCACAGACATGCATGTGACGACCGACAAGGATCCGCTCAACCAAGAGCGGAACGAAGAGCGGCTGCGTCAGGTGATGAAGACAATCCACGCCCTCCGGCCGCGGCCGGTGGCGATCATTGCGTCCGGCGATCTGGTCGACCGCGGCGAGTACGAGGAGTACCTCGAGCTCAAGCGGCTGATGGATGAGAGCGAGATCCCGGTCTACTACGCGCTCGGAAATCACGACCTGCGCGAGCCCTTCCTGCAGGTTTTCAGCGGCCCCGGCGCCGAGACGGACGAGAACGGCTACCTCCAGTACGCCGTCGACTTCGGCCCGTTCCGGATGGTCGTCTGCGACACGCTGGAGGGCACCAATCACGGCGACTACGACGAGGCGCGCGCCCAATGGCTCGCCGCCACCCTGGATGCCGAGCCCGACAAGCCTACCGCGGTCATCCTGCATCACCCGCCGATCCCGAGCGGCATCCAGTGGATGGACCCCGACCCCCGCTCGCCCTGGATCGTGCGCCTCGAACGTGTCCTGACCGGCCGCAGCCAGGTGAAGGTGCTGATGTGCGGCCACATCCACCGCGGGTTCAACGGCCTCTTCGCCGGCCATATGGTGGTGGCCACGCCGGCCACCTCGATCCAACTGACCCTGGACCTGACCGAGGTCGACATGCACGTGCCAGACGGTCGGGAAATCCTGGTGGAGGAGCCGCCGGGGTTCGCGCTGCTCATGTCCCAAGATGGCCACCTGACGACGCACACCTGCCTTGCGGGCGACTATACGCCCGCGGTGACCTACAACTTCCCCTTCCGAAAACTTGCCTGACGGATGGTAGCACCGAACGCGCCGGTGGGACTGATGGGGCGCCTGGTGGGCGTCATCGATCGATTGCGTGCGGTGGGCGGCAAGCAGTGGGCCGACGTGCTGATCACCATCCTGGTCGCGGTGGTGGCGACGATCGCGGCTCTGGGGCTTAACCGCACCACACCCATCCGGTTCATTGAGAACCTGACCTATGACCTGCGCCTGTCTGACGGGGCGCCGAAGCCTCAGAAGGACTTCGTGGTGGTCAAGATCGACGACGCCGCGACCACGGCCATGGCCGAGGTCTCGGACTGCCACTGCCTGGCGCCGATCAACAAAGCCTGGCTCGGCGACATGATCGCGGCGTTGGACGCGAAGGGCGCCAAGGCGATTGCGGTCGACTACCTGTTGGATACCTGGTCGTCGCCGGAGGAGTTCGCCGACTTCGAGGCCAGGATCGCCAATGTGAAGGCGCCGATCATCGTGGTCGCCGACCCGGGCCGAAAGGCGGGCGTAGACTTCCCGGTCTCGAAGAAGCTGCACTATTCCGACGCGCGGGCGTTGATGCACGTCGATTACGACGATGTGATCCGCAAGTACGACCCCCGGCCCAGCCAGTACTGGGCCTTGGCGACCGAGGTGGGCATCCAGGCGCTTGGCTTGAAGCCGCTGAGCAAGCCTTTCGACATCCGCTATCGCAAGCCGATGGATGCCGAGCTCGATTCGGCGCGCGAGAACGCCGGCGCCATCAGCCCCTCCTACTCCGGCGCCTTCGTGACCTTCCTGCCGCCGGCCTTCTTCCAGGGCAAGATCGTCTTCATCGGCAGCAATGTCCGATCAGCCAACGCGGATTCGGATTCCCCTAAGGAAGACATGCACGCGACGCCCTTGCGCTTCCGTCAAGGGCACCAGCAGGGCACGCCTGGCGTCGAGGTTCACGTCCACGCCCTCTCCCAGATGATGGCCGGAGACCGCGTGCTGCGGCCTGGCCTCCTGTGGGACGCCGCCATCGTGTTGACCGCCGCCCTGGGCGGATCCCTGCTCGGTCGCTCGACTCAGCGGTGGTGGGTCTCGATCGGAATCGTGCTGGTCGGGCTTGGCGTCTTCAGTTTCAGCGCCTTCAAAATCTATTCGACCTGGACGCTGATGATCCCGATGGCGGCGCCCTCGATCAGCTTCGCTTTTGGGTTCTTCGTGCTGTCGCGGCTGGCGGCGGCCGAGCTCCAGAATCAGCGGGCCTTCTATTCGTCCACTCTCGAGCGCTACCTGGCGCCGCAGGTGATCGACCGGATGGTGGATGGCCGCGAAGAGGTGAAGATCGGCGCCGAGGAGCGCGTGATCACGGTCATGATCACCGACCTGGAGAACTTCTCCAACCTGGTGGCCAGCCTCGACCTCGAGACTTTCGAAGGGGTCATCAACGAATACTTCGACGGCATCATCGACCTGCTTTGGAAGCATGAGGCGATGATCGACAAGATGACCGGCGACGGCATCATCGCCATCTTCGGCGCGCCCGTGCCGTCCGAGGACCACGCCGACCGCGCCATCGCCTGCGCCCGCGAGATCGACACCTATGCCCTGGCGATCCGCGAGAAGATGATCGCCCGCGGCATATCCTTTGGCTACACGCGCATGGGCTTGTCGTCGGGCATCGGCCTGGTCGGCAACTTCGGCGGCGAGCGGCGCTTCAACTACACG
>JANPKX010000431.1:0-1923 GCA_031426235.1 Alphaproteobacteria bacterium
GGTGCGTCTGCGGCGCAAGGCGTGCGGGGCTGGAGATCCGTGGCCTGGCCGAGGCCCCCGGCCGCGGCGCTGGGGGAATTCACCTGTTTCGCTAGCGGCGGGCGGGACCGGAAGCGCGGGCCGGGACAGCGATCCTGCGGCGCAGAACGGCGCCGGTCAGGCCGAACCCGACAATCAGCAGGCCCCACGTCCCGGGCTCGGGAGCGGGCGAGGCGAAGGCGAAGCTCTGGTGGGCGGCGCCGGTGCCATACTTGCCGATCTCGGTGATGAAGGTGATGTGGCGGCCGACCGGGCCGTAGCCCGTGAGGTTCGCGTCATAGCCGGCGCCGGAATAGGCGCCGATGTAGCTGTTCACCTGGGCGTTGCCGCTGGTGACCGAATAGCCGGGATTGATGACCTGCCAGATGGCGCCCTGAAGGGCGGCGAGGCGATTGACCTTGTCGGCGTTGTTTGGCGCGTTGGCGAACAACAACGAGCCGTAGTTGACGAGCCGCCCGACCTGCGTGACCTGACCGCCGCTGAGCGCCGTGGCGCCTGTGAACGGGCTGTTGCTCAGGTACTTCGAATTGGTCGTCAGGTCGTAGGTGCTGTCGTACTTCAGGTTCAGCCTGCCCAGGCTGATATCGTGGAAGATATCGACGCAGAAACCGAGGAAGTCGAATGAGGGTCCGCTGGCGTCCACGCCCTCGAAGGCCGTGAACGAGATCGGCGCCATGTAGACGTACTCGTGAAAGCCGCTGGGGCCATTGATGTGCGCCGTCCGCGATGTGTTCATGCTGGCGGACTGAAGGAACACCTGCGCCGCGTGGCCGGGGCCAGCAAAGGCGATGCCGCAGACAAGGGCTGCGGCCGGGACGAGGCGCTTGTCGGCAACCAATGACTTGAAATGAAACACGACGCGCCTCCTGAATCTGAAGTGCACTCGATCTCGCACAAACGGCGCCAGCCGGTCGGGCCCGGGGCGAAATTATTGACACGATAAGTGTCACTATATACTTCGACGGTGAGGCTCGGCGACGCTGCGGGACAACGCGGCGCGCGGCTTTCGGGAGGGCGCGCCATGAAGCTGTGGCATGGGCTGGTGGCAGGCCTTGGCGTGATCGCCATCGGCCTGGGCGCGGCGTATCTGAACCGCGCGACGATCATGGCGATGGTGGCCCATTCGCGCCTCCCGCCCGTTGAACCCAACCGGCGGGTGGATTGGGCTCAGGGGCCGGCCACGGCGCCCGACGGGGACCGCGCGCCGAACATCATCTTCATCCTCGCGGACGACCTCGGCTACAACGACATCACCTTCAACGGCGGCGGCGTTGCGAGCGGCGCCGTGCCGACGCCCAACATCGATTCCATCGGACGCGAAGGCGTCGCCTTCACCCGTGGCTATGCCGGGAACGCCACCTGCGCGCCCTCACGTGCGGCCCTCATGACCGGCCGCTACGCTACGCGCTTCGGCTTCGAATTCACCCCGGCGCCCGTCGCCTTCCAGCGCATGGTCGGAACCGAGGCGGAAGCCGGGGCGATCACCAAGCCGCGCTTCCTCAAGGAGCGCGTGAAGGACATGCCGCCGGGCAGCGCGGCGGCGAGCGCCGGCGCCATGAACCTGCTCAGCGTGCCATCGGGCGAGATCACCATCGCGGAAGTGTTGAAGGCCCGCGGCTATCACACGGTCCACCTGGGCAAATGGCACCTCGGCGGAGCAAAGGGCTCGCGCCCGGAGGATCAGGGTTTCGACGAGAGCCTCGGATTCATCGCCGGCGGCGCGATGTACCTGCCGGAGAAGGACAAGAACGTCGTCAACGCCAAGCAGCCCTGGGACCCGATCGATCGCTTCCTGTGGCCGAACCTTCCCTACGCGGTCCAGCGCAACGGATCGCCCATGTTCGCCCCCAGGGGTTATATGACCGATTATCTTGCGGACGAGGC
>JANPKX010000432.1:0-2131 GCA_031426235.1 Alphaproteobacteria bacterium
GATGACCACCTGGATCGGCGCCGGCTTCTCGTACCTCTAGGTCAGAAGCCTCCAGGCCCTCGGCCTAGCTCGTCGCCGCGGCGCGGAGTTCCCCAAGGACCCGCGCCAGATCGCCCTCTCTGAAGGGCTTCTGCAGCACCGGCGACCCCCTATCCACATCGCGAAGTCCGGCATCGCCATAGCCTGTGGCGAAGGCGAACCGCACGCCCTTGGCCCGCAGCAGGTCGGCCAGCGGAAAGATCGGTTGCCCGCCCAGGTTCACGTCGAGGACGGCGCAGTCCAGTTCGGCGGAGTCAGCTAGGGCGATGGCCTCGTCCAGCCGCGAGGCCGGACCGACGACGGTGCAGCCGAGGTCGGCAAGCATGTCCTCGATCAGCATCGAGACCATCATTTCGTCCTCGACCACCAGGACGCGCATGCCGACGAGATTCGGCTCTGTGTTCATTCCGCTGACTCCGGCGCGGGTGCGCATCTCACCCGCCATGCGCGGACCCATGAAGTCGAGTCAAGTTGAACGTCAGCTTAACGCCATGCACCCTGTCGAAGGCGTCGCACTGATGCGCGACAGTCGCGGTTGCCCGACCGTTCCTGACCCTGGGACTACGCATCGGCGGACGGCGGAGGCGCCGGCAGGATCCGCAGCAGCGTCACTTGGTGGCCCTTACGGGCCTCGACAACGAAGCGGTGGCCGTCCACGGCGAAGCTCTCGCCGACCTCCGGGATCGCCTGGGCCTCGTTGATCAGCAGACCGGCCACCGTCACTGCTTCGTCGTCGGGCAGGTCCCAGTTCATGGCGCGGTTCAGGTCGCGGATGGTCACGCCCCCTTCCACCATCACCGAGCCGTCCTCCTGGCGCAGAATCCCGGCGGCGACCACGTCGTGCTCGTCCTCGATCTCGCCGACGATCTCCTCGAGGATGTCCTCCAGGGTAATCAGGCCTTGCAGGGCGCCGTACTCGTCCACCACCAGGGCGAAGTGGTTGTGGCGCTTCAGGAAGGCGGCGAGTTGGTCTTTCAGCGACGTGGTCTCCGGCACGAACCAGGGCTCGCGCAGCATGCCGTGGACGTCCAGGTCGTCGATCTGGCCGTCGTTCTCGATCAGCGCGCTCAGGAGGTCCTTTACGTGCAGGATGCCGACCACGTTCTCCTGGTCCTCGCGATAGACCGGCATACGAGTGTGGCCGCTTTTCAGGGCCTCGGCGATCAGCTCGCGGGCGGGCAAGTCCCCGTCGATGACCTCCATCGAGCGGCGGTGGACCATCACCTCGCTGACGTCCATCTCGCCCAGGTCCAGCACCCCGCCCAGCATGTAGCGGTCGCCGGTCTCCACCAGGCCTTCGGAGTGGTGGTACTCCACTGCCCCGCGGATCTCCTCGTGGGCCGCGAGCACGTCGGTTCCGGCGTCCAGCTTGATCCCGAACGGGCGCAGCGTCAGGCGCACCACCCACTGGGCGCCGTTGGCGATGGGGCCGAAGATCCGCACCGTCCAGTAGGTCGGGATCGAGAGCGTCCGGGCCACGTCGTCGGCGCGGGCGATGGCCAGGGTCTTCGGCAGGATTTCGGCGAAGATCACCACCAGCACCGTCATCACCACGGTGGCGATCAGTGGGCCAAGGTAGGAGCCCTCGGGAAAGACCGAGGTCAGCACCGCCGTGGTCAGGGCCGAGGCGCCGATGTTGATGACGTTGTTGGCCAGCAGGATGGCCCCGATCATGGTCTCCTGGTTGCCGATCAGGACATTGACACGCTTGGCCGCCTTGTCGCCGTCGCGCTCGAGCTGGTGCAGCCGGCCGCGGCTGGCCGCCGTCATCGAAGTCTCCGCCGCCGAGATCAGGGCCGAGAGCGACAGGAGGATCGCCAGGGTGGGCGCAAGGCCCGCGAGGATCGCCCAGATCACGGCTCAGCGCCCTCCGAGACCAGGAACCCGCGCACCGCGCCCGCATCCACGTCCTTGGCCACGAAAGCGTCTCCTATGCCGCGGGCGAGGATGAAGGTCAGCCGTCCGCCCTCCGCCTTCTTGTCCTGGCCCATGTGTCGAACCAGGCGCTCGGCCGAGACCTGGCCGTTCATGGCTTCCGCAAGGGTGGTCGGCAGGCCCGCCGCCGCGATCGCCCGGGTTGCGCGGCTGGCGT
>JANPKX010000433.1:0-4511 GCA_031426235.1 Alphaproteobacteria bacterium
TGCTGGACCGCGAGGCGCTGCAGCGCTTTGCCGTCCGCACCGGCTATGTCGCCGACGACCGTATCGACGAGCCCGGCGAGATCGCCGTCTGGGGCGAGGTCATCGACATCTTTCCGCCCGAAGCCGCCCAGCCGGTGCGCATCGTCGTCGGCCCGGAGGACCGGATCACGGAGATCCGCAGCTACGACCCTGTGAGCCAGCGCTCCGACGCCAACGTCGAGGCCCTGACCCTCTCGCCGGCTTCGGAGTTCATCCTGGCCGAGGATGCGGAGGCCGAGTCCGAGCCGCGGCCGGTGGGGATCGAGCATGGGCTGGCAGAACACTACGGCCAGCTTTCCAACCTGTTCGAACAGGTTCCCAAGGCGCGGGTGGTGCTGGACCAAAAGGCGCCGGAGCGGCTGGACCAGGTTCACCAGCAGATCCGCGAGGGCTTCGAGGCGCGCCGGGACCTGGGCCTGCGCGGCGAGCCTGGCGCGACACAGGACGGCCTCTACCTGTCCGCCGATGAGAGCCGTGCGGGCCTGCACGGCTGGACGGCAGTCTCCCTGGACCTGTCGCGGATCGAGGCCGCGCCGGCTTTGGCGGGCGCGCGCAATCCCGGGCGGGCGTTTTGCGACCTTGTCGCGGCCTGCCGCGAGGCCGGGCGCCGGGTGGTGTTGACCGGCCTGGAGACGGAGCGCCGAGCGCTGCGGCGCGCGCTCGCCCGCGGGCTGGACCTGACGCCTCAGACCGCGTCGTCCTGGGCGGAAGCGGCCGACGCGGAGCCCGGCGACGTCCTCGAACTGGGCGCCGATCTGGAGACCGGGTTCATCGACGCGCACGCCGCAATGGCGGTGATCGCCGCGCCGGACGTGCTGGGCGGACGGTTGGCGGAGCGCCGTTCGCCGGGGCGCGAGGCCCTGAGTGCGGAGCAGGACCTGCGGATCGGCGACGTGGTGCTGCACGAGGAGCACGGGGTAGGCGTGCTGCGCGACCTGGAGGTGATCGAGATCGACGGCGCGATCCGCGACACCCTGCGGATCGAATATCACGGCGGCGCCAGCGCCCTTGCGCCGGTCGAGGACCTGGGCCGCATCTGGCGGTACGGCGCCGAGGAAGCGGCCGTGACCCTGGACCGGCTGGGCGGCGAGGCCTGGCCCCGGCGACGCGCGGAGGTCAGCCGGCAGGTGGAGGCCGCGGCCGGGGAACTGATCGCCCTGGCCAAGGCGCGCACGGAGCGCACCTGCGCGCCTATCACGCCGCCCAAGGCCGCCCTCGCCCGGTTCGCGGCCCGCTTCGCGTATCCGGAGACGCCCGACCAGGCCGCCGCGATCGCGGCCGTGCTGGACAACCTGGCGTCCGGGCGGCCGATGGACCGGCTGGTCTGCGGCGACGTCGGGTTCGGCAAGACCGAGGTGGCGCTGCGCGCGGCGGCGGCGGCGGCCCTCAGCGGGCGGCAGGTCGCCCTGGCGGCGCCGACGACGGTGTTGGCGCGGCAGCACTACGAAACCTTCCGTCGACGCTTCGCCGGCACGGGCGTCACCGTCGCCCAGCTGTCGCGGCTGGTCCGGCCGGCCGAGGCGGAAGCGACGCGCCAGGCAGTGGCGGCCGGCGAGGTCGGCATCCTGATCGGCACCCACGCCATCGTCTCGGACAAGGTGAGGTTCCCGGACCTGGGCCTGGTGATCGTCGACGAGGAGCAGAAGTTCGGCACCGCGATGAAGGCGCGGCTGCGCGACCTGGCCGGCGGCGGGCACATGCTGGCCCTGACCGCAACGCCAATCCCGCGCACGCTGCAGGCGGCCATGGTGGGCCTGCAGGATGTGAGCGTCATCGCTACGCCGCCGGCCCGCCGCCGACCGATACGCACCTTCCTGACGCCGTTCGATCCGGCCAGCGTGCGGATGGCCCTGATGCGCGAGCGGCGGCGCGGCGGCCAGAGCTTCTTCGTGGTTCCCCGCATCGAGGACATCGCGCCCCTGGCGGCCAAGCTGGCGGAACTGACGCCCGAATTGAGCGTGCGCGTCGCCCACGGCGGCCTGCCGGCGGAGGCGGCCGACGAGGTGATGGTCGGGTTCGCCGAAGGGGACGGCGACGTGCTGCTGGCGACCAACATCATCGAGAGCGGCCTGGACGTTCCGCGCGCCAACACCATGCTGATCTGGCGGCCGGACCGCTTCGGGTTGGCGCAGCTGCACCAGCTGCGCGGCCGGGTTGGGCGCGGCCGCACCCAGGGTATCGCCTACCTGCTGGCCGAGGCGGAGGACGATCTTTCGGACGCGACCCGCGCGCGGCTGTCGACGCTGGAGGCCTTCGACCGCCTGGGCGCCGGGCTGGCGATCAGCGCGCGGGACCTGGATCTGCGGGGCGGTGGCGACCTGATCGGCGAGGAGCAGGCGGGCCACCTGCGGATGATCGGCGCGGCCCTCTATCAGCGGCTGCTCGACCGGGCGATCCGCATCGCGCGCGGGGAGTCTCCGCCTGACGCGGCCCTGCCCGTGCTGCAGATGGGCGAGGTCGGCACGATCCCTACCGAGCACGTGCCGGACCCGATCACCCGGATCAACCTCCACGCCCGCCTCGCGCGGCTGGACACTGTCGAGGAGATCGACGACTTCGAGACCGAGATGGAGGACCGCTTCGGCGCCCTGCCGCCGCCGATGCTGACGCTGCTGGGTCAGGCGCGGCTGCAACGGCTGGCGCGCGACGCCGGCGTTCGCCAGGTGGGCGCCGGCCCTAGTGGGATCGCCCTGACCTTCGGCCCCGGTGTGGCGGAGGGTGCGTTCCAGCGCCTGCGGAAGCGGGCGAACGCGGGCGTGGAGCTCAAGGGCGACCGCATCGTGCTGGCCGGATCGTCCGACCCGGCGGCGGCGGTGGAACGCCTGCTAGCGGCCCTGGCCTGAGCGCCTCGCGGGTTCAACCAAACCGCCACCTCGGCCCTGACCTTTCCTGCCCGCCCCGGTCCAAGAGGTCAGGCCGACTGCCGTCGCTCAGGACGGCCGGATCTGGTCGCGGTAGCGCTCCTGCTCGGTCGTATAGGCGTCGGGATTGTCGTACTCGGCCCGGGTCGCCGCCTCCGTCAACAGGTCGTTGGCCCGGTTGCGCCGCTTGGAATGGACGCGGGCCCAGATCAACACCACCAGCAGCGCCACTGCGCCCAGGCCAAACAAAACTTCCGCCGTCGCCATCGGAGGACTCCTGTCGATCTCCAGAGATCGCCTTGGACGACCGGGCGGAAGGCCCATGTGGGAGACCTCGGCAATACGCCGGTGGGCGTCTAGAAGTTCCCGCCACCCGCATTCGTTGGGCAGGGAATCGGCCGGTGAGCCCGCCCACGCTCGATCGGCCTCGCGGGCGTGACCCCAGATCGCTTCGCCCATCCCGCCAGCAGCGCAGGACGGGCGAAGCTTGAGCCGAGGCCCTAGCTGCTGGCCAGGGCGCCGGTCGCGGCGAGCGCCGGGGTGGCCAGCCGCCCTTCCCGCTCGGCGATCCTGCGGAACGCCGCCAGTGCCTGACCGGTAACCTGGTCCATGTTATAGTAGCGATACGTGGCAAGGCGCCCCACGAACGAGACGTCCGGCGTGTTTAGCGCCAGTGCTTCGTACTTCTTGAACAGCGCCTGGTTCTCCGGTCGCGGGACGGGGTAGTAGGGGTCGCCGTCGGCTCGCGGGAACTCATACGTAATCGTCGTGTTCGGCGAAACCTGCCCGGTCAGGTGCTTGTATTCGCTGATCCGCGTGTAGGGCGTCGCCTCGTCCGGATAGTTCACCGTTCCGACGGACTGGAACTGCTCGACCGCCAACGTTTCATGTTGAAACGCCAGGCTTCGGTAGGGCAGCTTCCCGTAGCGGTGATCGAAATATTCGTCGATCGGACCCGTGAAGATCAGGTGGTCGAAGGTCACGTCCTCACGGACGTCCTCGTAGTCGACCCCGGTCTCCACGGTGAGGCCCGGCTGGTCGAGCATGGCGGTGAACATCGCCGTGTAGCCCGCAGCCGGCATCGCCTGGAACTTGTCGGTGAAGTAGCGGTCGTCGAGATTGGTGCGCGTGGGCACCCGCGCCGTCACAGACTTGTCGAGCTCGGACGGATCCATACCCCACTGCTTGCGCGTATAGCCGCGGAAGAAGGTTTCGTAGAGCTCGCGGCCAACCTGCGAGACGACGACATCCTCCGAGGTCTGGATCCGATCGACCGGCTCGGCGCGACTCTGCAGGAAGCTGGCGGCCTCCTCATCGGAGCGCAGGTTCAGGCCGTAAAACGCGTTCAGCGTCGTGCGATTGATGGGGATCGGCACCAGCAGGTCGCCCTTCACCTGAGCCAGCACCCGATGCTCGTAGGGCCGCCACTTGGTGAACTGGGACAGGTACCGGAACACGTCTTCCGAATTGGTGTGGAAGATATGCGGACCGTAGCGGTGCATCAGGACGCCCGCCGCGTCTTTCTCATCGAAAGCATTGCCGCCGATGTGCGGGCGCCGGTCGACCAGCAGGACGCGCTTGCCCAGTTGGCTGGTGAGGCGCTCGGCGAGC
>JANPKX010000434.1:0-3884 GCA_031426235.1 Alphaproteobacteria bacterium
CTGAGCAGACCGCCTGCACGTCGAAGGCGATGCCGACCGGGCACCCGAGCTTGCGCTGCACGATGGTGGCGGTGGCGGGGAAGGTCAGGTCCGGCGTGGTGGTGCCGACGATGATGAGGTCCACGTCGTCGGGCGTGCGGCCGGCGGCGGCCAGCGCCCGGCGGGCGGCCTCCACCGCGAGGTCGGACACCGGCGTGCCGTCCTCGGCCTGGCGGCGCTCGCGGATGCCGGTGCGCTCGCGGATCCACTCGTCCGAGGTCTCGACGAACTTCGCCAGGTCGTCGTTGGTCACCACGCGGTCCGGCAGATAGCCGCCGACGCCGGTCACCACGCTTCGCATCACTCTGGACAATTCAGGCGGCTCCATCGCCGGGCGTGGGGGCCGCCGGGGCCAGTGCAGCGGGAAGGCGCCTCATATTCCTTTCGATCTCCGCCGCAAACCCGCTTTGCGCCAGATTGACGGCCGCGCGGATCGATTTGGCGAAGTCCCGCATGTCGGCCCCGCCGTGGCACTTGAGCACCAGACCGTTCAGACCCAGCAGCGGCGCGGCCGGCGGCGGGCTGATCTTGTCCCGGAAACGACGCAGCGAGGGGCGCGCCAACAGGGCGCCAAGGCTGGTGACCGCGTTCTCGCTCATGGCCGCGCGCAGTTCGGCGTACATGAACCGAGCCGCCCCCTCCATGGCCTTCAAGGCGACATTGCCAGTGAAGCCGTCGGTCACCACGACCTGTACGGAGCCGGCCGTGATGTCGTCGCCCTCCACGAAGCCCTTGTAGTCGAGGTCGATATGGCCCTCGCGCAGGACGCGGGCCGCCTCGCGGACCTCCTCATGGCCTTTCATCTCCTCGGAGCCGACGTTGAGCAGGCCCACCGTGGGTCGGGCCACGCCAAACGCGGCGCGATGGTAGGCTTCGCCCATGATGGCGAACTCGACCAGGCGCTCGGCGTTGCAGTCCACGTTCGCGCCGACATCGAGAAAGGTCGTGAGGCCTTTGGAGTGCGGTATGCTGGCGACCAGGGCGGGGCGATCGAGATCAGCGCTCATGCGCAGGATCAGCTTGGAGATCGCCATGAGCGCCCCCGTGTTCCCCGCCGAGACGGCCGCCACGGCCTCTCCTTCACGGATCGCCTCTACGGCGGCCCACATCGAGGTGCCCTTGCCCCGGCGCATGGCCTGGGCGGGCTTCTCGTCCATCGCGATCACGCGCTCGGCGTGCCGGATCTCGCAGCGGTCTCCCAACTCGCGGTGACGGGCAATTTCCGGCCGCAGGATGGCTTCGTCGCCATGCAGCAGCAGCCGCACCCCCGGCAGGTCGGCGAGCGCCTGGGCGCAGGCGGGAACGATCACGGAACAGCCGTGATCCCCGCCCATGGCATCGATGGATATCACCAGAGGCTGGGTCAAATCGGCGCCTTCGTCCCCTGCACGACCGGTCCCCCCGCTCATGCATCTCGTGAGTTGGACCGCCGCCGCATCAACGCGGACGCAGCCCCGACCGGATTCGGCCTGAACATACTCCCCGGCCCGCCGGAGTCTAAGCCTTTGGCTCCATGAGCGTCTTCAGCGCCGCGAAGGGCGAGGTCTCCGCCGCCGGCGGCTCATAGTCGAACGTCGCCCCGGGCTTGCGGGGAAAGGGATCGAGTTCGAGCGCCAGATGCTCGGTGACGTAGTGCGCGATATCGATCGTGTCGCTGGCCAGCACGTCAGGCGGGTCGGGCGCCTCCAGGTCGACCTCGATCTCGCCGCCCTCGGCGATCGGGGCATGCGGGCTGTCGGCTGTCACCACCCGGACCTGGAAGTCGCAGGCGACGGGCTGTTGGAATGTCTCGAGCGTGACGCCGCAGATCTGTTCCACGACGGCGCGAATGCGGCCCTCGATTTCAGCGCCGTCCATCCAGGGTCGCAGGGTGACGTCGGCCGTGAGCGCGGGGAGGCTCTCAAGCTTCAGGGATTTGGCGATCTGAGCGCGTGCGGCGGCATCCGGCTCGAGCCGGCGCGTGACCGGCCCCCGGGCCATTTCATGCAGGCGGACGGGCCTCTCCCAGGGCTCGCTCACGGCGCGACCCAGGCGACCCTGCCGGCGAGCAGGTCATCCAGCGACTGGGCGGCGAGGTGGTCGCGCTGGCCCACGGCATAGGCCGCGAGCTGGCTCGCGTCGGACGCAGGCTGATCAGCAAGCACCGTGCGCGCCAGCACCACCGCCAGGGGCGCCAGGTCCGGCGCAGATGCCATGGCCTGGTCGAACGATCGAATGCGACCGTAGAAGGCCTCGCCGAGCTTGCGCATCTTTCGCGCAATGCTGTGGTCGCCGACGCCCATTTCGCGCAGGGCGTCGTCCAGCGCCTGGATGTAGATGTCAAAGAGAGCCTGGGCGATCTCGGCGGCCCGGGACCCCTGGTCCTTGAGCCGGGCCAGGATCAGGTAGATGTGCAGGCTGTAGAGCTCGAACCGCCCCTCGACGGTGTCCGGGGCGCCGAACTTCGCATACAGCGCCGGAAGCCGCGCCTGGGCCACGGCGCTGACATACAGGGCATGGCCAGCCGCATAGGCGGTGCTGGGTTTGAAAAGGCGCTTGAGCATGTCGGCCTCGATTTCGCCCGAACCTCTGACTAAAGGCGGCATTGAACTAAGGTGCGGCCAGCGATAGGTCAAAGCCTCTTCACCGACAGGCCAGAAACGAATCCCATGATCCGACGCGCCGCTACCTTGGCCTTCGCCGCCGCCGCCTTGGCCGCGGGCGGGCTGTCGGCCTGTTCGCCGATCACCAACTATTCCGGATTTCAGGCCATCGACTCCGATCCCAAGGATGTGAAGGCCGGGACCGACACCAAGTCCACGGTGCGGGCCAAGCTGGGCTCGCCCTCCGTCACGGGCACCTTCGATCCCAACACCTGGTACTACGTGAACCAGGTCAAGCAGCGGATCGCGTTCCAACGTCCCCGGGTCACCTCGCGCAACGTGACTGCGATCGTCTTCAACAAGGACAGCGAGATGGTGGAGGCGGTCAACGTCTACACCCTGAAGGACGGCAAGGTGATCGCGTTCAACGGCCGCGAGACGCCGACCCGCGGTCGCGAGATGACGGTTCTGGAACAGCTGCTGGGCAGCGTCGGCCAGGGTGGCATCCTGCCCCAGGACGACGAGGGCGTTCCCGGCAGCCGTCCGGGCGACCGCCGCTAAGGACACGCCTCGACGTCGTCATCCCGCGACACGTTCGCGGGATCCATGGGCCGAACCGTACGGATCGTCCGATGAACAAGCGCGGCGGCGGCACCGTCGCTCCTGACCGCACGCCCCCGCGGTCCGACCATGGGTCCCGCGAACAGGTCGCGGGATGACGGCGGATTACAGGTGAAGGACCTTGCCGTAGGCGTCGAGGGCGCTCTCGTGCATCGCCTCGCTCATGGTGGGATGCGGGAAGACGGTGGCCTGGATATCTTCCTCGGTAGCCTCAAGGGTCATGGCCAGAGCAAAGCCCTGGATCATCTCGGTGACTTCGTGACCGATCAGGTGGGCCCCGATCAGGGCGCCTGTCTTGCCGTCGAACACCGTCTTCACGAAGCCGTCCGTCTCGCCTGAGGCGATCGCCTTGCCGTTCACCCGGAACGGGAAACGCCCGACTTTGGGCTCAAGCCCCTGCGCCTTGGCCTGGGCCTCGGTGAGGCCAACCGAGGCGACCTGGGGGTTGGTGTAGGTGCAGCCGGGGATCGGCGCGGTGAGGTTGGCGGGCTTCAGGCCAGCGATATGCTCGATGCAGTGGACGCCCTCATGGCTGGCCTTGTGGGCAAGCCATGGCGGCCCGGCGACATCGCCGATGGCGTAGAGGCCCGGCACGCCCGTGCCGCCGTGCGCATCGGTGACGATATGGGTCCGTTCGATCTT
>JANPKX010000435.1:0-4300 GCA_031426235.1 Alphaproteobacteria bacterium
CCACGCAGCGCCGCCCTGCCCCCGCCGCCGCCCATCCCGCCGCCGCGCGAGCCGTCGTCCTACTACGACCGTGACGCCTATGCCGATCGCGGCTCCTATGCCGACCGGGCTGCCGCCCAGGCGCGGGAGGATGCCGATGACCGCGCCGACGACCGCGCGCCCCTCGCGCAACGGCCCGGCCCGTCGGGCGACTGCACCCTGGCGGAAAGCCCCGTCCACATGCCCGATGGCCGCACCCAGATGCGCTTCGTCCGCGTCTGCCGCGACGCGACGGGCAACTACGCCGTGGTGGACTGAGGCCGGCGCGCCCACAGCAGGTGCTCGCGGTTGCCGTCGCCGCCCTCGATAGGGCTGTCCGCCGTGGCCTCCAAGATCCAGCCGGCCCCCGTCAGGAATACGACGACGCCCTCCAGGGCCTCGGCGCGCGCGGCCGGGTCACTGACGATGCCGCCCTTACCCACCCGCTCGGGACCCACCTCGAACTGCGGCTTGACCAGAGTGACCAGGTCCGCCCCGGCGTCGGCCAGCCCGAGCGCCGCCGGCAGCGCCTTGGCCAGGCCGATGAAGCTGACATCGGCGACGATCAGGCCGGGCGGCTCGGGGATCAGCGCCCGCGTCAGGTCGCGCGCGTCCGTGGCCTCAAGGCTGATCACCCGCGCATCGCCAGAGAGGCTGGCGTGCAGTTGGCCTCGGCCCACGTCCACCGCATAGACCCGCGCCGCGCCGCGGGCGAGACAGACCTGCGTGAACCCGCCGGTCGAGGCTCCGATGTCCAGAACCGTCCGGCCCTCGATCACCACCGGCCACAGATCCAGCGCGTGAGCGAGCTTGAGCCCGCCGCGGCCGACCCAGGGATGGGCCGGCGCCGCGGTGATCGCCGCGTCGTCGGCCAGCAGCTCCGACGCCTTGGCGACCCGCCGGCCGTCCGCACTTACCCCACCCGCCTCGATCGCCGCACGCGCCTTGGCCCGACTCTCGAACAGGCCTCGGGCGACCAGCAGGACGTCAGCCCGCGTTTTCATCCACGAACAGCTTTTTCAGTTCGCTCTTGAGGATCTTGCCGTTGGCGTTGCGCGGCAGGGTCTCGGGCCAGAACTTGACCACGACCGGCACCTTGAACGCGGCCAGCCGCTCGGCGACATGGGCCCGCAGGTCGGCCTCCGTGGCTTCGGCGCCCGGCTTCAGGGTCACCACCGCGCCCGGCTCCTCGCCCAGCGTTCGGTGCGGAATGCCGACGATGGCCGCGTCCATGATCGCGGGGTGGTCGTAGAGAGCGTTCTCGATCTCGACGCAGTAGATGTTCTCCCCGCCCCGGATCAGCATGTCCTTCGCCCGGTCGACGATGAAGCAGAAGCCATCCGCGTCGATCCGCGCCAGGTCGCCGGTGCGCACCCAGCCGTCGACGAAGGTCTGGGCGGTGGCCTCGGGCTTGTTCCAGTAGAGCTTGGCGTTCATCGGGCCCTTGGACCACAGCTCACCCAGGGTTCCCATCGGCAGCAAGGTCACCCCGTCGGCTGGGTCGCGAATCTGCAGCTCGGCCACCGCGGCGGGGGGACCGCAGCTGTCGGGCCGGTGCTGATAATCCTCGGCGCCGTTCGACGTCACCGTGGCGCAGGTCTCGGTCATGCCCCAGCCCTGCCCGGTCTGCGACTTGGGGAACACTTCCTTCAGCCGCCGCACCAGCTCGGGCGCCGAAGGCGCGCCGCCATAGCTGACGGATTCCAGCGACGAGAGGTCATAGTTCGTGCGCGCCGGATGCTCGATCAGTTGCCAGGCAATGGTGGGCACCCCGCCCGTCGAGGTCACCTTCTCGCGCTCGATCAGCTCGAAGGCGCGGATCGCATCCCACTTGTGCAGCAGCACCAGCTTGGCGCCGGCGAAGATGGTGGGGTTCAGCACCGCGAAACAGCCGGTGGCATGGAAGAACGGCACCGCCAGCAAGGTCGCCCGCTGCGGCAGCGTTGGGTCCGGCGCAGGGGGAGCCTCGCCGCGCCGCAGGAAGCCGCGCGCCGCCGCTGCGCCCGCCGTAATGATGTTGGTGTTGATCGCCCGGTGAGTCGCCAGCGCGCCCTTGGGCTTTCCGGTCGTCCCCGAAGTGTAGAAGATCGTGGCGTCGTCGTCGGTCCCCAGTTCCACATCCGGGAACGGCTGGTCCGGCAGGCTGGCCCAGTCGTTGGCGCCGCCGATCACGCCCTCCAGCGTCGACACCGCCGGATGGGCGATCTCCTCGATGGCGCGGCTGACATAGACGTGGGCCAGGTCGGGACAGTCGGCGAGGTGGCCGGTCATGCGCGCATAGCGCTCGGCATCCATCACCGCGATCTTCGAGCCCGAATCGGTCAGGCCGTACTCCAGCTCGGGTCCCGTCCACCAGGCGTTCAGCGGGGTCACGATCGCGCCGATCGCCAGCGCGCCATAGAAGGCGACCGCCCACTCCGGCAGGTTGCGCATGATCACCGCAACCCGGTCGCCCTTGACCACGCCGCGCGCCTGCAGGTCGCGCGCGAACGCCGCGGTCGCGCGGTGGAAGGCGTCGTAGCTGACCCGCTCGTCCTCATAGACCAGGAAGATCTTCTCGCCGTGCGCCTTGGCCATGTCGGCGACGGCGCGCAGGGTCGGGGGCTGGTTCTTCCAGACCTTCAGCTTCACGCCACGGATGGTTTCCTCGGCGACCTCGGTGACAGCGCCGGGCTGCCCGATCAGGGCGTGGGCCTGGGCGATGGACATGGCGGGCCAGCCGGGCGGCATGACGGCGTCAGACACAGATGACAACTCCCTGTTCGCGCGCGGCTTCAGGCCCGCGCGTCGTGGGGGTGATCAAGCATAACCCATGCACCGAGGCAAATGGCGGGACCCCTGGGTGGCGTCAGCCCGGCTCCGCCGCGCTCCAGGCTGGGCCGGAGACGGTCAGCACATCTACGCCCATCGCCGTCATGGCGGCGATCTCGGCGGCCGTGGACACGCCCCAGACCCCGACCGCGAGACCCAGCCCCTGCGCCTCCGCAACCCGTTCGGGAGTGATGTCCGAGATGTGCGGCGACCACTCGCCGCCGCCGTGCGCCTGGATCGCCCGCGCCTCCGACCCGCCGAATCGGCGCGCGTCGCAGCCATCGGTCCAGGGCGAGTCTCCGGAGGCCAGCGGTCGCACCTTCGGCTTCATGGCGTCCGGCACGGTCAGGTGCGCCGCAGCCACCTCCGGCCGTCTGTCCCTGAGGTCGCGCAGCACCCGCCAGTCGAAGGCGATGATCTTCGCCGCATCCAGCCACGCCGCTGCCTCAAGGTCGCGCAGGACCGCATCCAGCAGCGCGCCGGGATCGGCCGATTCCCGATAGTCAGGCGGATCTGTCTTGATCTCGACGAAGATACGCCGCTTCGGCCCGACGGCGGCGGCCAGTTCAGACAGCAACTCCGGCAAGGTCGGCATGCGCACGTCGTCCATGCCGACCTTGCCGGGGTAGCGACGGGCCGCGGCGGACCCGGGTCGTGGCCGACCCAGGTCATAGGCCCGCAGTTCGGCCCGCGTCGCCTCGCGTAGGAGGGGCCCCGGCGCCTCCAGCCACGCTCCGTCCAACCGACTGGCATCGGCCGCGATCCGATAGTCGTGATGGGCGACGACATGGCCGTCAGCCGTCAGGTGCACGTCGATCTCGATCCCGGCCACGGGCGCGGCCAAACATGAGCGTGCGCCCTCCAAGGAATTGGCCGGCCAAACGCCGTAGCCCGTAGCGCCCGCGATGATCAGGGGTTCAGGCATGCGGGCGTCTCCAGGAGGCTCCAGTCGGGCTCATCCTGCCGCAGCAACTGTGACAGACACGCTCGCGCATCGCCGCGGGCGGTCAAAGACGCGCCAGCGCCGCCTCCAGCTTCGCCCGCGCCGCCTCGGCGTCCGCCAGCTTCTCGCGGTTTTCCTCGACCACCTCCTCGGGGGCCCGGGCGACGAAATCAGGGTTGGCAAGTTTGCCGCCGATCTTGGCAATCTCGCCCTTGAGGCCGGCGACGTCCTTGGTCAGCCGCGCGCGCTCGGCGGCCAGATCGATGAACTCGGCGACCGGCAGGGCGAAGGTCGCCCCGGCGACGACGAAGGGAATGGAGCCGTCCGGCGCGGCCTCGACCGACTCGACGCCGGACACCCGCAGAAGTTGAGCGACCTGGGCCGCGTGCGCCGCCAGCGTCGCGCGCTGGCCTTCGCTGGCCTCGATCACCAGCAGGGGCGGCTTGGCGGAAAGTGGCACGTTCAGTCCAGAACGCACCGACCGGCCCTCCGAGATGGCCTCGATCACCAGCCCGACCTGCGCGTCGG
>JANPKX010000436.1:0-2543 GCA_031426235.1 Alphaproteobacteria bacterium
CGGGCGGGCGGTCGCCCGGGTGATGCCGACCACCGCAGCTGCGATCGGCCAGGGCACGGCCAGCCTCTATGCGGATGACCCCGCCGCCCTGGCCCGGGCCTATGCCCTCTTCGAGCCGCTGGGCGCGGTGGTCGACCTCACCGACGAGGTGTTGATCCATGCCGCAACGGCGGTGTCAGGTTCCGCGCCCGCCTATCTTTACGCCTTCGTCGAGGCCCTGGAGGCCGCAGGCGCGGCGGCGGGTCTCACCCCTAGGGACGCCCAGCGGCTGGCCCGCTCGACGCTCACCGGCGCGGCGGCCCTGCTGGCGGGGAGCGGCGAGGACCCCGCCGAGTTGCGCCGCCAAGTCACCTCGCCCGGCGGGACGACGCAGGCCGCGCTGGACGTGTTGCTGGCCGAGGGCGGCCTGCCGCACCTGCTGCGCGAGGCCGTGGCGGCGGCGGTGCGGCGGTCTAGGGAACTGGGGGCGTAATCGGAACGACCTCGCGCGACCTATTGATTCCGCGATGGCGCCACGCCCTAACGCGTCCAGGTCTGCGCCTGGCAGACAATCACGACGCACCCCTCGACCTTGAGCGTGCCATTGGGGTTGAGGGTGATCTTGCTGTCATAGGTCCTGCCGCTGCCGGGGTCATAGATGCGGCCGCCGGTCCAGCGGCCCGGCCCGGCCCGCTTGAAGTCCCGGATCAACGGCAGGCCGATGAGCGGCCGTTTGCGCAGGGCGGGATCAGGGTTGTTGGTGTCGCTGCCCTTGGCGTCGGCCGGATCCTTCAGCCAGGTGATCAGGCCGCAGAGGCGGTCCGGCTGCGCGGCGCAGGGGGCAATCCGAACCTTGCCACCCCCGCCCTGGGTCAGCCAGTCCCCCTCGGCAGGATCGGCGGCGAAGGCCGGCAGGGCCGCGGCCAGCGACAGGATGGCGGCGAGGGTGAGGCAGCGCATGCGAGGCTCCAGCGATCAAGCTATCAAGCTTGGCCTTGGCGCCTGAACTCTCGATGAACGACGTTACCCGGGAAGCCGGACGATGGCCCGTAGTCCGCCCTGCGGCGACGTCGCAAGGGTGATGTCGCCGCCGTGTCCCCGCGCCACGTCGCGTGCGATGGCCAATCCCAAGCCCACGCCCTTGACGTTCTGGTTGCGGCTCTCGTCCAGGCGCACGAAGGCCTTGAAGGCGTCCTCGTGGCGCGCGGCGGGTATGCCGGGGCCGTCGTCGTCGATCGTGATCTCTACGCTCCCATCGAGCTGGCGCCGGGCGGCCACATCGACCCGCTCGCCGTGCGAGGCGGCGTTCTGGATCAGGTTGGACAGCGCGCGCTTCATTGCATTGGGCCGCGCGGTCACGGTGAGGGCGGGGTCGACGTTGACCTGAACCTGGGCGCCCAGCCTGGAGGCCTCGCCGCTGACCGCATCGATCAACGGGCGCAGAATCACGGTCTCGGCGCCCTCGCCCCCTTCGCCGCGGGCAAAGGCCAGATACTCATCGATCATGTGCTCCATCTCGGTGAGGTCGCGCTTCATGTCGGCGGTGCGGCTGTTGGGCTCTGCCAGCGCCAGGGTCAGCTTGAGCCGGGTCAGGGGCGTGCGCAGGTCGTGGCTGACCGACGCCAATAGGGCGGTGCGCTGTTCGATATGGCGCTGGATGCGGCCCCGCATGGCCAGGAAGGCGGTGGCGGCGCTGCGAACCTCCCGCGCGCCGTGGGGCTTGAAGGCCGGCACGTCGCCGCCACGTCCGAACGCCTCGGCCGCGCTGGCCAGCCGCTCGATGGCGCGCACCTGATTGCGGATAAAAAGAAGCGCGATCGCGGTCAGCAGCACGGTCGCCACGGTCATCCAAAGCACGAAGATGTGACCCTGGGTCGCAAAGGCCCGGTCGCGAGGCGCCAGCACACGCATCACCCCACCCTTCACCGCGATGCGGATGTCCACATAGGCCGGATAGCGGGTGGTATCGAACCAGAACGGGGCATCCAGCCGGTCCGAAAGCGCCTGTTCCAGCGAGCGGTCGATGGGCGCGAAGAAGGCCTCGAGCAGCACGGGCGGGTCGCGCCGGCGCGCGGGCAGCTTGCGCCCGGGCTGGAGGGCGATGGAGAGGCTCATGGAGTCCTCGGCCCGCTGCGAAAGCTTGGCGAAGGCCGCGGCGCGGGGGTCCTCGTTGTAGCTGTCCACGGCCCACGCGATGTCCCCGGCCAGGCCCTCTGACAGTCGCGCCGTGACGGTCTGCCAGTGGGCGTCGAAAAAGACGTAGGTCACCGCGATCTGCATCAGAGCGACCGGCAGGACGATGATCAGCAGCGAGCGCGCGAACAGCGTCTCCGGCAGCCGCCGTTTCAGCCAGCGCAGCAGAACGCGAGATGAGGAAGGGAATTTCACTTGCCTCCCCCGCACGGCGGGGGAGGGGGACCATCGGCCGAAGAGCCGATGGTGGAGGCGGCGGGTTCGAACGCCGGGGGTGGTGTGGCCCCGTACACCACGCCCACGGCGGGGCGCGGGGCCCCATACCCCGGAACGGGGAAGGGCAAAATATAAACCCCCCCCCACAAAACCGC
>JANPKX010000437.1:0-12363 GCA_031426235.1 Alphaproteobacteria bacterium
CTGGGCGCGGTGGATTGGCGCCAGCGGGTTCAGGGTGTGGATCGCCTTCTCGACCTCGGCCAGCTCGGCCTCGCTCACGAGGTCGGTCTTGTTCAGGATGATCTGGTCGGCGAAGGCGATCTGTTCGGCCGCCTCTCGGGAGTCCTTGAGCCGCAGCGGCAGGTGCTTGGCGTCGACCACGGTGGTGACGCTGTCCAGCTGGGTCTTGGCGCGGACATCGTCGTCGACGAAGAAGGTCTGGGCCACCGGCGCCGGGTCAGCCAGCCCGGTGGTCTCGACGATGATCGCGTCGAACCGGCCCTTGCGCTTCATCAGGCCCGACAGCACGCGGATCAGGTCGCCGCGCACCGTGCAGCAGACGCAGCCGTTGTTCATTTCGAAGACCTCTTCATCGGCGCCGACGATCAGGTCGTTGTCGATGCCGATCTCGCCGAACTCATTGACGATCACGGCGTAGACCTTCCCGTGGTTCTCCGAGAGGATGCGGTTCAGCAGGGTGGTCTTGCCCGCGCCGAGGTAGCCGGTGAGGACGGTGACGGGGATCTTGGCAGCCAGGGTCTCGCTCATGGCCAACATCTAGTGTCTGCGAGCCCTGGAGGGAACCACCGTCCGCCCGCCCGGCTTGACCGGACCACTGTGTTATAAGATAACGCTCAACCCTCCAGACAGGCGCGTGTGCGATCTTGACCTCGACCCTCCCGGACCGGCCGGAGACGCCCGAGGCGCTGGACGCCTTCCGCGAGAACCGCACCTACCTGGGCGCCGACCATCGCCGCAACGAGCGCCGCACCTGGATCGTAGCGGCGATCTGCACGGCCACCTTGGCGGGATTGGTGATCGGCGGGACCACGACCGGTTCGCTGGCGCTGCTGGCCAGCGGCCTGCACATGGGGGCCCACGTGGCGGCCCTGCTCGTCGCGGCGGCAGCTTACGGGCTGGCCCGGCGTCACGCGGGCAACCCCGCCTTCGCGTTCGGCACCGGCAAGCTGGGCTATCTGGCCGGGTTCGCCAACGGTGTGGTGCTGGCCGTGACGGCGGTGCTGATCGCCGGCGAGAGCGTCGCGCGCCTGCTCGATCCCGGGGCGGTCGACTTCCATGACGCCCTGCCCATCGCCGCCGGCGGGCTGGTGCTGAACCTGATCTGCATCGTGCTGCTGCGCCCGACGGGAGCGACGGTGGTTCGGAATGACCCTGAGGGCGACCTCAACCTGTCCGCCGCGCACCTCCACCTGACCGCTGACGCGGCGGTTTCTGTGTTGACCCTGCTGGCGCTGCTCGCGGGCGATCGACTGGGCGTGGGGATTGCTGACCCCCTGGCGGGGCTGCTGGCCGCGGCCCTGGTGGCGCAGTTCGCCTGGACCCTTTTGCGCCGGGCCGGCGCGGCGCTGCTGGACGTCAATCCCTCGCCCACCCTGACGGCGGAAGTCCGGCGCCGCCTGTCCGATCAGGGCGAGCAGGTCATCGACCTGCACCTCTGGCGCCTGGGACCGGGGCACCATGCCGTGATCGCAGTCATCGCCTCGGATCACCCCCGGCCCGTGGCGGATTATCGCGCCCGCCTTGCTGGACTGGCCGGCATTTCCCATGTGACGGTCGAAGTGCGGGGGCCCGCGGACGGCCACAATCACGGTCATGTCCATCACTGAACGAGGAAGCCCGCCTTGGCGGACTGGAAGAGGCATATGCTGCGCAAACGCGTCCTGGCCGGCCTCGCGCTGGCCGTGGGCGCGGCGGTGGCGGGCGGACTGGTGTCCGGCAAGGACGCGGTCAGTCTGACCTCCAGCGCCCTGACCGAAGCCCGCCTTGAGATCCGACGCAAGATACCGCCTCCGGCGCCCGCTGCGCTGCAGTCGCGGCTGGACGCGTTGGTTCTAGCCTATGGCGAGGAGGTGGGGGTCGCCGTTACCGACGTGGCGGCCGGCTGGACGGCAGGGGTGGACCAGGATCGCCCCTATCCGCAGCAGAGCGTCTCCAAGCTCTGGGTCGCCATGGCCATGCTCAGGGCGGTGGATGAGGGACGGGTCGATCCGGACGCCCCGGTGGTCCTGACCGCTGCCGACCGCTCGGTCTTCTTCCAGCCGATCAGCTACCGCATCGGCGACAGCGGCTATCTGAGCTCGGTCGCCGATCTGCTCCGGCGCGCCTTGGTGGAAAGCGACAACGCGGCCAATGACAAGCTGATGCGCGAGCTCGGCGGCCCGGACAGCGTATCCGCCGCCCTGGGCGGCATGGGCCTGCACGACGTGAAGGTCGGGGCCTATGAGCGTGACCTTCAGGCTCAGACCGCTGGCCTCACGTGGCAGCCCGACTACGGCATCGGATGGAACTTCCAGGCCGCCCGCGAACAGCTTCCCATGGCGCAGCGGCAGGCCGCGATGGACGCCTACCTCGCCGCGCCCCTGGACGGGACCTCGCCCGCCGCGATCACCGCAGCCCTCGGCGCCCTGGCCCGTGGCGAACTGCTGGCCGAGGGTTCCACGGCGCGGATGCTGGGCCTGATGCGCGAGGCGCGGACGGGGCCCCGGCGGCTGAAAGGGGGGCTGCCGGAGGGATGGTCCATCGCGCATAAGACCGGGACCGGCCAGGATTTCCGTGGCGCCGCCATCGGGATCAACGACGTGGGCCTGCTGACCGCGCCGGACGGTCGGACCTATGCCGTGGCGGTGATGATGCGCCACACGCGCAAGTCGGTGCCGGAGCGGCTGGCCTTCATGCAGTCCGTGACCCGGGCAGTGGCCGAGGACTGGGCGGAAGGCGCCGCCGCGGTCGCTGACTAGCTACCCGGCCTCGTCGGCCGCTCTATACCCTTCACGACCGTTAGCCTGATCGGCTCGCCCTGCCAGTCGCGTGAGGTCCAGACCACGCCCAGGCCGCCCGTGGCGGGGAAGGCCGTGCAGTACCGGAACGGCGCAGGGAACGGATGCGACTGCTTGAGGCAGACCCGCTGACCCTCGGCCAAGAACCACCGTCCGGACGTGGTCTTGCCCCGTCGCCCGACCGCCTCCCAGCCGCCGTCGGCTCTGAACCAGATGTGCTGATATTTGCCGTCAGGATAGAGCGCCTTGACCGTGTTCCCGAAGGCCGCGGCCAGACCGTGCGGCTCGCCGGCCCACGCACCCGTGGCGGTCACCAACCCGAAGGCCGCGGCAAGCAGGGAAGTTGTTCGCATGGGTCCAGATTACGTTGCGGGCCTGGCGCTGGATGCCTGATCACGCACGCTGCGTCACCTGTTGTCGTGGGCCATCACGGGCTGATCGCTACGGCTTTGGCGCCGACATTGGTGCGACCGACGCCGTCGACTTCGTAGAGGGCTTCGCCCTGCCCTTTGGTGCTGAGCATCAGCCGCTGCGCTGCGACCGGATCCGTGACGATCTCCGCCATCTGGACGACCCCGATGTCGCGGGCGCCGGCCACGACCACGATGCGGTTCCCGGCAGGTCCGGAAAAGGCCGCCGCGTACCCGTAGTCCCGGTTCGGCCGGTCGCCGGAGGCTGCGCCGGCGCCCGACACGTAGGACTGCCCGGACCGGCGGTCGACCAGCTCGTCGAAGGTGGCGCCGACCGCGAACCGGGATCGCTCGAACACCGGGGCCTGCAGCAGGTGCAGGCCTGACAGATAGCCCACATAGACGATGTCGTTGGCCTTCATCATGTCGGCGCTCAGGTGAGAGGCCGTGATCACGCTGATCCGGTCGGGCCGGCCCGCAGCCTGGCGGACCAGGGGCAGAATATGGCGCAGCGCCAGGGTGGCCCCCACGGGCGTATAGTAGGTGTCCAGGTCGAGGTAGCGCCCCTGGAACTGTGGATTGTCCATCAGATAGGCGTCCAGATCCGCCGGCGAGTTGATCTCAAACGCCCGGATCATCCGCTGCGGCTCGTCACCGCCGCCGGTGTCGCCGAAGATGTAGTAGTCGCCCACGACCACCAGGATCGGCCGGTCGCGGCCCAGCCCGGCCCACAGCGGCGCGTGGGACAGCCGGGCCAGGCTGTGGGATGGGCCGGCGTCCCGCGCGACCGCCCACCAGATGCCGGCGTTGGCGAGGATCATCGCCAGGACAGCGGCCAGGACCGGCCAGAGCCATCGCGCGCGCGGCGTGCGCGGGGCTTCGGCTTGCGACATCGGCGCGACGTCCAGACGATAGTCGCCCGGCGGGATGATCAGCCTGTGGGATTCCCCTGCGCCATCCGCGGCGTAGAAGGCGTCGAGCTTGCGGCGCAGGCGATGGATGTAGACCCGGATCGAGGCGTCCCCCGACAGGTCCAAAGCGCGGCCGAAGACGTCCTGGGCCACGTCGGCTTCGCGCGGGGTCTGCGCCATCTGCGCGGGGTCGGCGAGGTATTCGAACAGCCGCGTCAGCCCCTGCGAGCGGCCCAGCGCGTCGCTCGCGCGCACCCGGCCAATCTGCTCGGACAAGGCCTCGGCACGCGTCTTTTCCATACCCGACCTTCAGCGCTGACCGGGCCGTGTAGCGCCCCGGGCAAGCCGTGGATAGGCCGAACCCTGAGGCGGGCGGTACAAAGCAAAACGGCTCCAGCACCGGGTGAGGTGCTGGAGCCGCAGCCGTGTGCGCGGGTTAGCGCGCGTTACTTCTTCATGGCGTCGGCGTTGGCCTCGCCGGTTTCCTTGATCGCCTCGGCCTTCTTTTCCATGGCGTTCGCCTGAGCCTTGGCGGCGTCCTCGGTGGCGTCGGCCTTCTGCTCGAGGGCGTCAGCCTGGGCCTGGCCAGCGGCCTTGGTGGCGTCGGCCTGGTTCTCCATGACGGTGGCGGCCGCGGTGGCGTCAGCCTTCACGGCGTCGCCCTGGGCGTCGGCGGCCTTGTCGGCCTGGCTGCAAGCCGCGAGGCTGAGCGCGGCGAAGCCGGCGGCGGCGATAATCGCGATACGCATAGTGATCTCCTGGGTTGCGTTGCCAGGTTTAGCGCACGAAACCGTGATGGGTTCACCAGGTCGTGATCACGTTTGCGGATGCGGCTCTGGCTTGCGCCGCATGGCCGGTTGCTCAACCAGATACCAGCTCAGCGCCGCGAAGGGCAGGACGGCCAGCACGGCGGTGACAAGGTTGAGCCAGCCTTGGGTGGCGAGAAGTTGCTGGATCGGGAAGGCATAGATGTAGACGCCGTAGCTAAGGTCGGCCGGGAGCTTGCCGGGGCGCGACAGTCCCAGCACGGCCGTCGCCAGGGCGGGAACGCCCACCACCGGGAACGCCAGGGCCGAGGCCGCGCCAAGCCAGACCGGGACGCGCCGGCCGCTGATCATCAGCGCCGCGCCCGCGAAAAATAGCAGGCCGTTGCGCGCGCCAAGGAATGCGATCCGCGTCAGCCGCTCGTCCGCCCAATCGGGATAGCCCAGGCGCATCACCAGCCAGACGGTGGCGCAGGCCGCCGTCAGGCCCAGCACCAGCGTCAGGCGCGCCCGGACCAGCATCAGGACGAGGTAGAAGGTGAACTCCAGCCGCAGGGTCCACAACACGCCGTTGACCACCCCCGCCAGGGGCAGGGTCTCGAACACGCCGGGCAATTCGTAGGTCGCCGGGTAGAGCAGGGCGTTGCGCACGACATAGAGCGCCGCGGCGGGCGCGTATTCCGCCAGAGGCACGGTGGTCACGAAGCCCAGGGCGATGACCGTGACCACCAGCGAGGCGATCAGGCCCGGCTCGATCCGCAACAGGCGCTTGACCAGATAGGTCCGGGGATCGCGCAGGTAGCTGCCGGTCACCAGATATCCGCTGATCACAAAGAAGATCGAGACGCCCAGCGCCCCGAGATCCTCGACTCCCCAGATCCGCAACGGCGGCTGCCCCGCCAGCGGGAACACGTGGCTGACCACGACCAGCAGCGCCGCGATCAACCGCATCAGGTCGAAATTCATGCGGTGAGCGGTAACACGGAACGCGGCTAGGTCTTCACGAACGGCTGGCTGAGCGTGGGCTTGCCGGTCAGCGCCAGGATGGCGTTCGCGACCGCCGGTCCGATCACCGGCGTGCCGGGTTCGCCCACCCCGCTGGGCGGATTGGCGGAGGCCACGATGTAGGTTTCCACGGTCGGCGCCTCGGAGCTGCGCAGCACCCGGTAGGTGTCGAAGTTGCCCTGGTCGACCTTGCCGTCCGTGAGGGTGATCTCGCCGAACATCGCCGCCGACAGGCCATAGCAGGTCCCGCCCTCCATCTGGGCGGCGATCTGGTCCGGCGATATGGCCGTGCCGCAGTCGATGGCGGTGACTACGCGTCCAACCTTCGGCTGGCCGTCGACCATCTGGACCTCGGCCACCTGGGCCACGACCGAGCCAAAGCTCTCGTGAACCGCGACGCCGCGCGTCCAGCCGGCGGGCGCCGGCTTTGTCCAACCGGCCTTCTCGGCGGCCAGGTCCAACACCTGAAGATGGCGCGCCGCGCCGGCCTTCTGGTAGATGGCGCGGCGGTACGCCACCGGATCCTTGCCGGCCTTCCGCGCCAGCTGGTCGATGGTGTGCTCCATCACATAGGCTGTGTGGGTCGCGCCCACCGAGCGCCACCACAGCACCGGCACGCCGGTGTCGGCGATCAGAAGCTGGGCGTCCACGACGGGCGTCGCCTTGAGGTAGGGCGAACCCTTGGTCCCCTCGATGGCGCTGTCGTCCAGCTTGGGTGTTCCCGCGGGCGAGCCCTTCATGATCGACTGCGAGACGATGCGGTGACGCCAGGTGGCGGGGTAGCCTTCCGCGTCGGTGGTCACGCGCACCGTGTGATGGACCATGGGCCGGAAGTAGCCGGCGCGCATGTCGTCCTCCCGCGTCCAGACCAGTTTCACCGGCCGCCCACCGCCCACCTTCTTGGCGATATGCACGCACTCGGAAACATAGTCGGAGGCGAAGTTGGCGCGGCGCCCGAACGAGCCCCCTGCGAACAGGGTCTCGATCTCCACCGAACCTGGCAGGGCGGTGGTGATCTTGGCCGTATTGATCTGATCCAGGGTCGGGAACTGCGAACCGAACACCAGCCGGGTCGGACCTTTGCCGACCATAGCCACGCAGTTCATCGGCTCCATGGCGGCGTGCGCCAGGTAGGGGAAGTCGTAGGTGATCTCAAGCGCGCCCGCGTCGCCTGCCGCCTTGGCGGCGTCGCCTTTGGAATCGAAAGCGGCCCAGCCGTTCTTCTCCGGCGCCGGGGTCTTGCCGGACGCCAGGTCCTTGAAGGCGGTGAGTATCTGGGACGAGCTGCGCTTTTCGGCCTTGGTTTCGTCCCACTCGACCTTGAGGGCGTCACGGCCCTGTTTGGCCGCCCAGGTGCTTTGCGCCACCACGGCGACGCCCGTGGGAATCTTGTGGACGGCGACGACGCCCGGGACCTTTCGCGCGGCCGCGTCATCGAAGGTTTTCACGGTGGCCCCGAACCGCGGCGCATGGGCGACCATGGCTGTCAGCATCTCGGGTAGGGCCACATCCTGGGTGTAGCGCGCGGCGCCGTTCGACTTGACGGCGGAATCCTTGCGGCGCACCCGGTCGGTGCCCACCAGGGTGAAGGTCTTGGGGTCCTTGAGCTTCGGCGCTTCCGGCGGGGCGATCTTGGCGGCTTCCGCCACCAGAGGCCCGAAACCCGACTGCTTTCCCGAGGGGTGGCTGACGACGCCGTTGGCCACGGTGATCTCAGCGGCGGGGACGCCCCAGCTCTTGGCGGCAGCCTCCACCAGCATGGCGCGGGCCGCCGCGCCGGCGGTGCGCAACAGCGTCCAGGAACTGTTGATCGCCGAGGAGCCGCCAGTGCCCTGCATCCCGAACATCATGGGGGTGCCATAAAGTTTGGCGTTTGCAGGCGCCTGTTCCACCACCACCTTGCTCCAGTCGGCGTCCAGCTCCTCAGCGACGATGGCGGCCAGCCCCGCGTGATTGCCCTGGCCGAACTCGATGTGCTTGGAGACCACGGTCACGGTCCCGTCCGCCGCCAGCTTCAGGAACGGCCCGAACGCGCCCGGTTTAAACTTTGAGCCGGCCGACAGGGCGTCGGGGATCGAACACCCCACCAGCAAGGCGCCGCCCACGACGGTGGCGCCGACCAGGAGTGCGCGGCGGGTGGGGACGGCAAGGGTCCTGGAGGTCGTGGTCATGGCGGTCGCTCCTAAACCTTCGCCGGCGTTGCGACAGGGGTAGCGGCCGCATCCTTGATGGCCGCGCGGATCCGCTGGTAGGCCCCGCAGCGACAGATGTTGCCGTCCATGGCGGCGCTGATCGCCGCGTCGTCCGGCTTGGCGTTCTGCGTCAGCAGGGCGACCGCGCTCAGGATCTGGCCGGACTGGCAGTAGCCGCACTGCGGCACATCCAGCTTCACCCAGGCCTCCTGTAACGGATGGGTCCCGCCCAGGCCCTCGATGGTGGTGATCTTCGCTGCGCCCACGGCTGACAGCGGTAGCTGGCAGGATCGCATGGCCTGGCCGTCCACGAGCACGGTGCAGGCGCCGCATTGCGCCACGCCGCAGCCATACTTCGTGCCGGTCAGCCCCAGTTCATCTCGGAGCACCCATAGCAGCGGTGTGTCGGGCCCTGCGGTCACCGCCAGCGGGCGCCCGTTCACATCCACCGTGGTCGCCATCGGGCGGTCTCCATTGTTCGAAATCGCCTCGATCTTATCGTTGTTCAAACGCTGCCGTAAATCGAACCTTGGTCGATTGCGGACCGGCAGGTAAATCCGGACCCAGTTTCGCAGGAGAGCCTATGCTTCGCGCCGTCCTCGTCGCCTCGACCCTTGCCGTCGTCACCCTGGCCGCCGCCCCCGCGCTGGCGGCAGACGGGGCCCAACTGTTCAACATGCAGTGCAAGATGTGCCATGGCGGCTCCAGCCTCGGCCCTAGCCTGGCCGGCGTCGCCGGCGGCCCGATCGCGGCCAAGGCCTTCACCTATTCGCCCGCCCTCAAGGCCAAGGGCGGCGAGTGGACCGACGCCAACCTGGATGTCTATCTGAAGATGCCGTCGGCCTTTGCGCCCGGCACCAAGATGATGATCTCCGTACCGTCCGACGAGAACCGCGCCGCGATCATCGGCTATCTGAAGACCCTGAAGTAGACGTGGACGCCTTCCCCGCCTTTTTCCCGCTGGCGGGCCGGTCTGTGGTCGTGGCGGGCGAAGGCGAGGCGGCGGACGCCAAGGCGCGCCTGTTCGCGGGCTCCCCGGCGCGGGTCGTGCGGCTCGACGCGGACCAGGCGCTGGATCCCGCCGCCTATGCCGGCATGACCCTGGCCTTCATCGCCGGCGCCGACGAGACCTGGGCCCGGGCCGCGGCCGAGGCGGCGCGCTCAGCCCATGTGCCGGTCAACGTTGTAGACCGCCCCGCGCTCTGTGACTTCACCACGCCGGCGGTGATCGACCGCGGCGAGGTCGTCGCCGCAATCGGCACCGGGGGAGGCTCGCCCATGCTGGCCACCATGCTGCGTCAGGATATCGAGGCGCGGGTGCCTCAGGGCGCGGGGCGGATCGCCGCCCTTTTCCGCGCCCTGCAGGATGAGGTGCGCGCCGGCCTGCCGGACACCACCGCGCGACGCCGATTCCTGCGGACCGCCCTGACCGGCCCGGCGGCGGAGGCCGCCATGGCGGGCGACATGGACGCAGCCAAGGCCAGCCTTCGGGCGGCGCTTGCGGAGGCGCCGACATTGGCCGGCGCGGTCTGGTACATCGACGCGCGGGGACCGGCGGACCTGTTGACCCTCAAGGCCGCCCGGGCTTTGGCCGCCGCCGACGTGCTGGTGTGCGATCCAGAAGCCCACGGCGACGTGCTGGCCCTTGCCCGCCGCGACGCCGAGCGGCTCGAAGCCCAGACACCGGGCCAACTGTCATCGCTGGTCGCCGATGGCCTGCACGTGGGTCGGCTGACCACCGACCGGGACTGGCGCGGCGAACAGGCGGCGCTGGAAGCGGCAGGCGTGACCACCAGCGTGCTCCCGACCGCTTCCTGAGCTGGCCCGCCGGCCACGGCCTTGACAGGGCGCCTTGCGCTGCGCTGGCTGGACGGCCTTCGAGGGGAGTTTCCGATGCGCCTGTTCCTGGCTTTTTCAATCGCCGCGCTTGCGGCCGGCGCCGCCCAAGCCCAGCCGGCCGATCGGAAGATCGCCGCCCGCGTGGAGGCAGTGCTCAAGAAGACCCCGCTGATCGACGGCCACAACGACCTGCCGGGCGAGATCCGGGGCCGGTTCGGCGGTGATGTCGGCAAGGCCGACCTGATGATCGACACCTCCAAGCTCCCGCCGCAACGGCCCGGCGGCATCGGCATGATGACCGATATCCCGCGCCTGAAGGCCGGCCATGTGGGTGGCCAGTTCTGGTCGGTTTTCATCTCGCCGCAGTTCGACGGGCCCATCGCGGTGCAGATGACCCTGGAGCAGATCGACATCGTGAAGGGTATGGCCACGCGCTATCCCGGCGTATTCGAGATGGCCTACACAGCGGACGACGTGGTGCGGATCCACAAGGCCGGCAAGATCGCCTCGCTCATCGGCATCGAGGGTGGCCACCAGATCAACGACAGCCTGCCGGTGCTGCGCCAGATGTACGCCGCGGGCGCGCGCTACATGACCCTGACCCACGCCATCAACACCCGCTGGGCAGACTCGGCCACCGCCAATCCGACCCGGAACGGCCTGACCGCCTTCGGCAAGGCGGTGGTCCGAGAGATGAACCGCACCGGCATGCTGGTCGACCTCAGCCACGTCTCGGAAAAGACCATGCGGGACGCCCTCGCCGTCACCCAGGCGCCGGTGATCTTCTCGCACTCCGGAGCCAAGGCGGTCGCCGACCACGCCCGCAACGTGCCCGACGACGTGCTGGCCATGGTCAAGGCCAACCGCGGCGTGGTGATGGTCAACTTCGCCACCACCTACGTGTCCGCCGCGCGAAACATCTGGGCCGCGAACCGTTCGGCTGAACAGGCGCGCTACAACTCGCCGCCGTTCGGGGGGCTCTACATTGGCCAACCGGAGCGCGCCGCGGCCGCCATGGCCGAGTGGGACAAGGCCAATCCCGGCCCGCCGGCCACCCTGGCCCAGGTGGCCGACCATATGGATCATATCGCCAAGGTCTGCGGGTACGACTGCGTTGGGATCGGGTCGGACTTCGACGGCATCCCCGATACGCCGGTGGGGCTGGAGGGTGTCGACAAGTTCCCGAATCTGCTCGCCGAGCTGGCGCGCCGGGGCTGGACGGACGAGAACCTGGCCAAGGCGGCCGGCGGCAATGTCCTGCGGGCCCTGCGTGAAGCCGAAGCGGTCGCCAAACGGCTGCAGGCGACGACCGCGCCGTCCTACGCCAAGCTCGCCGACCTCGACGGGCCGGCCAAGCCTTAGCCCCCCTTCGGCGGCGGAGGGGTCCTACGCGTCCAGCCGCTTGCCCTTGGTCTCGGGCAGGAACAGCAGGCAGGTGACCACCGACACCGCCGTGAAGGCAAACGGATACCAAAGGCCGGAATAGATATCCCCGACCGCCGTCACGATCGCGAAGGCGGTGAAGGGCACGAAGCCGCCGACCCAGCCGGTGCCGATATGGTAGGGCAGCGACAGGGCGGTGTAGCGCACCCGGGTCGGGAACAACTCCACTAGGCAGGCCGCGATCGGGCCATAGAGCGCAGCGGCCGCGATGATGAAGATCAGCAGCACGCCGAACGCGCCGGGCAGGTTCATGCGTGCAGGATCGGCCTTTTCCGGATAGCCGGCCTGAGCCAGGGTCGTCTTGATCCGGCCCTCCACGCTGGTCTTGACCGCCTTGGCGACCGGCGCGCTCAGGCCGCGGGCGTCGGTTGACGGCACGGTCCAGGCGCCCACCCGAACCAGGGCGGTCTGGCCCGGCACGCCGGCCTCATTGGAATAGGACACCCCGGCGTTGGCGAGGGTCGACTTGGCGATGTCGCACGACGACAGGAACGCCGCCTTGCCCACGGGATCGAACTGCAGGGCGCAGTCGGCCGGGTCGGCGATCACCACGACGGGGGTCTTGGCCTGCGCCTCCGCCAGGGCCGGGTTCAGCATCTGCGACAGGGCATGGAAGCCGGGGAAATAGGCGACCAGCATCAGGATCATGCCGAACAGCATCACCGTCTTGCGGCCCAGCCGGTCCGACAGCCAACCGAAGAACACATAGAGCACCGCGCTGGCCGCCGTGACCGCCAGCATCAGGTTGGTGATGGTCTCGGGCGGCACCTTGAGGAACCGCTCCATGAAGGTCTGGGCGTAGAAGAAGCCGGTGTACCAGACCGCGCCTTGCGCGAACATCACGGCCACCAGGGCGATCAGCACCAGCCTCAGGTTCGGCCAATGTCCGAACGCCTCCTTGAAGGGCGCCTTGGACTGGGCGCCTTCGGCCTTGAGCTTGGCGAATTCCGGGCTCTCGGTGAGCTTAAGGCGCATCCAGATGG
>JANPKX010000438.1:0-1889 GCA_031426235.1 Alphaproteobacteria bacterium
CGGCGCAGCTCGACATCGACGCCGGCGGTGGGCTCGTCCAGGAACAGGATGGTCGGTTCGTGGGAAAGCGCCTTGGCGATCATCACCCGGCGCTTCATGACGCCCGACAGCGCCTGGATCTTGGCGTCCTTCTTGTCCCAGAGACTGAGGTCGCCAAGCACCTTGCGCAGATAGGCGTCGTTGCGCGGCTTGCCGAACAGGCCGCGGCTGAACCGCACCGTGTCCCAGACGGTCTCGAAGGCGTCGGTGGAAATCTCCTGCGGCACCAGCCCGATCTTGGCGCGGGCGGCGCGGAAGTCCTTCTGGATGTCGTGCCCATCGGCGATCACCGTGCCGGACGTCAGCCGCACCAGGCCGCAGACAATGCCGATCAGGGTGGTCTTGCCGGCGCCATTGGGCCCGAGAAGGGCGAAGATCTCGCCCTTCTCGATCGTCAGGTCGACGGACTTCAACGCCTGGAAACCCCCGGCGTAGGTCTTCGACAGGCCGGTGATGGTGATGATGGGCGGCACGGGCTCTCCTAGAAGCCCCCACATAGGGCGCGCGGGCCGGATGGGCCAGCCGGAGCGATCCGAAACGCGGCGCGCGCGCGGGGACCGTTAGACCTTGGCAAGCCAGCCCTGTCATCCCGGCCAAGGCCCGCGCTCGCGGGCTGCCGAGCCGGGACCCAGCGCAATCGCACGGCAGAACCCCCTGGGTCCCGGCTCTCCCACCCGCCTTCGCGGGTGTACGGCCGGGATGACCGGGTTTTTAGGCGGTTGAGGTTTCGACCGGGGTGCGAACCCCGGGTTCAGCCGGACCCACGATACCGGGCCGGGTCGGCGCCCGGGTGCGGCGGTTCGGCCGGCCCGGGCGGCGGCTCGTCAGGCCGCGTCACCGCGTCGCGCCCGGCCTCCACGTCATCGTCGTCGTCGTCCGCCTCGTCGTCCCCGTCGAAGACGCTCAGTTCCTCCGGCTCGGGGTCGAAGGTGGACCGCGGCAGGGACTGCCAGGCCTCGGCGAGGACGTCGGGCAGGCCCAGGACCTCGCAGGCGTCGCCGACCAGCTGGTCCAGCGGCGTTTCGAGGAAGTCCGGCTTGTCGACCCAGTCGTCGAGCTCGCGCTCGAACCGGTGGACGAGGCGGGTGTGACGGGTGAGGTCGCCGTCGGCGACCTTCGAGATGACCCGATCGACGGCGTCGCGCAGCTCCTCGACCTTCAGGTCCGAGTAGATCTGGTCGCGGTCGGGTTCGGCTTCGTCGTCGAACGCCGGGCCGGGCGCCGGCGGGGCGGCGGCGTCGCGGGCCATCTGCGCCGCATGGCGCTCGGCCTCACGCTCGCCCCGCGCGCGGTCGCCCTTGAGCTTGGCGTGCAGGGCCAGGGTCTGGCGCAGGCACCGCGAGGCCCGCGCATAGGCCCGCGCCAGCTCGGCCACCTCGTTGGGCTTGGACCGATCCAGCAGGCAGGCGTGCACATGCTCGGCGGCCTGCATGTCCAGGGCGGCCAGCCGGCCGAGGAAGGCGTCGGCGGCTTCGATGATGGGCGGGTGTGCGCTCATGAGGGGGAGTAGAACAGGCATGTACGTCAGAAGCGGACGTAGGTGGGATGGGGGGCGAGATTTTTTTTGGCGGCTTTGCGCCAGGTGCGGACATTCAACTCAAGGCGCTAAGCGGACGTTAGACCTCAGCCTATCGCAGCGACGATGAGCTGAACGAGACATCTCAGTTGGGTGTACGCCGCGAGCCGAAAGCCGGGTGTCGATATAGTCGATGCGTCTCATGCGGCCCATGGCCCGGTGATCCGAGCACACGAGCTACCGCTTCCTTGCAAAGCACGGCAAGGTTGTCGTTTGGCAAGTCGATGTCGCACGACTGCCCGAGAATAGGGGGGCGAGACCAATGTCGGACGCG
>JANPKX010000439.1:0-4164 GCA_031426235.1 Alphaproteobacteria bacterium
CCTCGGGCGGCGCGGAAGGCGGCCTTCTTGGGGATGATGTCGTCGTTGGCGCCGTAGAGGTAGAGGGTCGGAACGTGATCCTGGCCCACGGCCTCGGATGCCCGACTCATCAGGCTGACCAACCCGTAGAGCGTGTCGGACCGCGCGCCCCAGATCATCAGCCGGTCGCGGCTCATGGCGCGCAGTTCGTCGATGTTGTCCGTGGGCCAGATGCGGCGGGTGACGAAAGCCGGTGGCTCATAGACCTTGGCCGGCGTGATGTTGGCGGCCAGCCAGAGCATGGTCTTGTAGGGCAGCGGCTGGGTCTTGAACCCCCAGACGCCCGGCGACAGCAGCACCAGGCGATCGGCCGGCGGCGGGGCGTCGCTGGCGAAGGCGGCGGCGGCGACGGATCCGCCCATGCTTTCCCCGACAACGGCGATGACGGCGCCCGGATGCCGCGCACGGGCCAGGGCGGTGACGGTGCGCAGGTCGTCGGCGAGCAGGGCCTCGCCCGCCCAGACGCCTCGCCCCGGCGAGCGGCCGAAGCCGCGCTGGTCATAGGCATAGGTGGTCACGCCCGCCGCGGCCCACTGGGCCCCTGCGATGTGGAAGGCGTTGGCATAGTCGTTCATGCCGTGGGCGGCAACGATCACGGCCCAGGGCTCGGCGGCCGCGGTCCAGGTAGTGAGGCCCAGCCGCGCGCCGTCGGCAACGACCACGGCATCGGCGTCGAACCGGGGGCCCGTAAACCCTGCCGGCGGGGCTCCGCGCGTCTGAACCAACATGGGCGCACAGGCCGACAAGGCCAGCGCCAGGAGGATCAGGAGCGCGCGCATGGACGGTGGCGGGGCGGAAGCGTCAGGTCAGGCCGAACATCGCCTTTTCCTGGGCGACCCAGCCGGCGAACGACGGCCGGCCCAGGATGTTGGCCACGAAGGCGGTCGTCCTGGGATGGCGCGCCGGGTCCGGGTGGACGCCACACAGGGCGCCGTTCTGGAACGGGCTGGCAACCGCCAGGTCGGCCAGGGTCAGCCGGTCCTCGACCAGATAGCCGGATGGCGGGATGACGCTCTCCAGATAGTCCAGGATGGGCGGCAGGCTGGTGGCGCGCGCGGCGTCGGCCGCAGCCTGATCGCCAGGTCGGCCCAGGAATTTCGGCGCGACGACCTCGTTGAAGAAGATCGCCCCCAGGCTGCCGACGACGATGGTGTCGGCGAACTCCTCGAACCAGATGGTCCGCGCCCGAGCCTTGGGTTCCAGCGGGATCAGGTTGGGATCCGGTTTCACCGCTTCCAGGTAGGTGATGATGGCGGTGGAGTCGCAGAGCAGGAAATCGCCATCCTTGAAGCCCGGCATCTTGCCGAACGGGCTGGCCAGTTTGAACTCCGGCGGCCCCGCGCCCATGCCGGCGGCGACCAGCTCCAGCTCGATCTGCTTCTCGGCGGCGAAGGCCAGGGTCTTGCGCACGAAGGGGCTGAGCGAGTTGCCGTAGAGGATCATGAGCTGGGCTCCGCTGGGTCGGGTGCGGTGGGCAGCCGCAGGCGGTAGACGCCCTTGAAGTCATCCGGGTCGGCCGGCTTGTTGTGACGCAGGATCACCACCCGGCCCTGGCGCGCCATGCCGCGCGCCACCGCCCGGACATGGCCCAGCACCCGCTGCCAACGCTCCGGCTCGACCGCCCGCGCCACGTCCTCCGGGGCGACTGACTTGCCGGACGGCGCCTTGGCGAGCAGGTCCAGGATCGCGGTTTCGACAGCTTGGGTCATCGGATGTATCTCAGTTCCACGGGCAGTCCGAGGTCCCGCCAAGGGCGATCGGCGGTCAAGATTGGCAGCGCCAATTGCATCGCCAACGCCAGGCAAAATCGGTCAGCAAGCGACACATTCCTTAGCGCCAAGCGATGTAACTTTATGACGGAAGCCATGTTTTCCGAGCCGATCGAACGGATCACCAGCCCGTCGGCGAGGAGCTGCGCCGCGACCCGATCAGGATCGTAGCCCTGGTTCGCTGCCTTGCTGACGCTCTCTGCAAAGATAACGGGAGACGCGATCGCCGTGGGCAGCGCCCTGGAAACCTGGTCTGCGCCGACCTCATCCTTCACGAGCGCCAGCAGCGCTGACGAATCCATGACGACCGTCATGGCGCCGGCGTGCGGGACGCGACAAATGCTTCAAGTTCAGCGGGTTGTATCTCGAAGCGAGCCAGACGACCCAACCATTCACTGCGCTCGGCATCCGTCACGCGGTCATTTTCCCAGGCGGCTTCCAGACGCTTCTCGGCGAGGAATTCATCGACACCTGACCACCCGGCGGGTTCGCCCGGGCGCGGCGGCGGCGCCATAGCCCGAAAAGACTCCATGATTTCCTCCGGGCTGCGCCGAGGACGCGGCGCCACAGCCAAAGCCAGCACCTCCCGCGCCTCGGCTTCCATCGAGCGTCGATGATCGGCCGCACGACGCCGAAGGGCGTCATGAACGTCGTCGGGCAGGTTGCGGATCGTTAAGGTCGCCATGCTCATCTCATAGCGCTTGCTAGCAATGCTGTCATCCGCCGCGCTTCATCGTCTCCCGTGCGATGATGACCTGCTGGATCTGGCTGGTGCCCTCGTAGATCCGGAAGATGCGGACATCGCGGTAGAAGCGCTCGATGCCGTACTCGGTGATGTAGCCGGCGCCGCCGAAGATCTGGACCGCCTTGTCGGCCACCCGCCCCACCATCTCGGAGGCGAAGTACTTGGCCGCGGCCCCCTCCATGGTGACGTTCTGGCCCAGGTCGCGCTTGCGGGCGGTTTCCATGGTCAGCGCTCTCGCCGCCAGCGCTTCCGTCTTACAATCCGCGATCATGCCCTGGACCAACTGGAAGCCGGTGAGCGCCTGGCCGAACTGCTTGCGCTCACTGGCATAGGCCACGCTGTCGGCGATCAGCCGCTCGGCCACGCCGACGCACAGGGCCGAGATGTGCAGGCGGCCCTTGTCCAGCACCTGCATGGCGACCTTGAAGCCCTCGCCTTCCTTGCCGATCAGGTTCTCGGCCGGGACCCGGACATTCTCGAAGATCACGTCGCAGACGTGGGCCCCCTGCTGGCCCATCTTCTTCTCGGGCTTGCCGACGCTGAGGCCGGCCGAGTCTCGCGGGACCAGGAAGGCCGAGACCCCGCCACCGCCCTTGATCTCGGGGTTGCTCCTGGCCATCACCGTGAACAGGTCCGCCTTGTTGGCATTGGTGATGTAGCGCTTGGCGCCGTTCAGGACGTAGTGGTCGCCGTCGCGGATGGCCCGGGTCTGGACCGCGGCGCTGTCGGACCCCGCCTCCGGCTCGGTCAGGGCGAAGGAGGTGATGATCTCGCCGGACGCGATCCCGGGCAGGTACTTCTGCTTCTGAGCCTCGGTGCCGAACATCACCAGGGCCTGGCTGCCGATGCCGACATTGGTGCCGAAGGTGGAGCGGAAGGCCGGGCTGGTGCGGCCCAACTCGATGACGACCAGGCACTCCTCTTCCATGGTCAGATCGAGGCCGCCATAGGCTTCCGGGATCGACAGGCCAAACAGGCCCAGCCCTTTCATCTCCTCGACGATGTCATCGGGCATGGCGTCGTCTTCGGCCACCTTGGCTTCGAGCGGGCGCAGCCGCTCGGTCACAAAGCGGCGCACGGTGTCGATGAGTTGGTCGCGGGTCTCGGCGTCGAGCGCCATGTGGTCTTCCCCTCGGCTGGCGGCAGCGGCTATAGCGGCGCGCAAACTAGAGTTGGAAGCGGCGGCGGGCAAACCCTTCGCCGGCCCCGGAGGACCGATGGACGGCGGCGTCACCGAGAACACCTATCAATCTAAGCTGATCACCGTCACCGAGGGCGAGTGGGCAGGCTGGAGCTGCTATCCCGGCGGCGACCCGTTCGAGGATCTGGCCGGCCCATTCTACTATCGCATCGAGGACGATGGCCGCCCGGTCTGTGCCTTCCGCGCCGAGCACAAGCACATGAACGGCGGGCTGTTCCTGCACGGCGGCTGCGTCATGACCTTCGCCGATTTCTGCCTGTTCGTGATCGCGCGCGACGTGATCGAAGGCAGCCGCACCGTCACCGCCACGTTCAATGGCGAATTCGTCGGCACGGCGCGGATCGGGCAGATCGTCGAATGCCGGGGCGAGGTGGTAAAGCCGGGCCGCAGCATGGTGTTCGTCCGCGGCC
>JANPKX010000440.1:0-1880 GCA_031426235.1 Alphaproteobacteria bacterium
TAGATTTTCATCGCCGAGCTCTTCCACGGTCCCAGCCTCGCCTTCAAGGACGTGGCGATGCAGATCTTGGCACGGCTTTACGATCATCTGCTGGGCGCGCAGCAGCGCCGGCAGACGATCCTGTGCGCCACGTCCGGCGACACGGGCGGCGCGGCGGTCGAGGCCTTCCGGGGCCGGCGGAATGTGAAGGTCGTGGCGATGTTCCCGAATGGGCGCATCTCCGAGGTCCAGCGCCGGTTCATGACCACGACGGGCGACGCCACCATCGCGTGCGTCGCTGTGGATGGCACCTTCGACGACTGCCAGGCGATCCTGAAGGACGCTTTCCAGGATCAGGTGCTGCGCCAGGCCGTGGACCTGGCGGCGGTCAACTCGATCAACTTCGCCCGCATCATCGCCCAGTCGGTCTACTACTTCACCACGGCCGCGGCGCTGGGCGCCCCAGGGCGCGCCGTCAACATGGTGGTCCCGTCGGGTAACTTCGGCGACGCCTTCGCCGGCTATGTCGCGATGCGGATGGGCCTGCCGATCCGGCGCATCGTGGTCGCGACCAATTCCAACGACATCCTGGCCCGCACGTTCGCCACCGGCCGCTACGCGCGGGGTGCGGTGCTGCCGACCCTGTCGCCGGCCATGGATATCCAGTCGGCCTCCAATTTCGAACGGCTCTACTTCGAAGGGGTCAGCCGCGATCCGGTCGAGACCGCGCGCGCCTTCGAGGCCTTCGCCGCCGCGGGGGTGATCGATGTCCCGCCTGCGGCGCTCGGCGCCATGCAGGCTGTCTTCACGGGCGTCGCGATCAGCGAGGAAGAAACGCTGCGCACCATCGTCTCGACCCTGAACGAAACCGGCGAGTTGATCGATCCGCACACGGCGGTGGCGGTGGCGGCCCTGCGCCATGTGGACCTGGAGGGTCCGACGGTGGTGATGTCGACCGCCCATCCGGCCAAGTTCCCCGATGACGTGGCCAAGGCCTGCGGCGTGACGCCCGGCCTGCCGCGGGGCGTGGCGAGCCTGGCCGGACGCCGCGAAATCTTCGACCGCCTGCCGGCCCAGGCTGACACCTTGAAGGCCTACGTCCGCGCCTTCGCGGAAGCTTGAGGGTGGGTATTCCCAAGGTCCACACGCTGTCCAACGGCGTCCGCGTCGTCTGCGATCCGCTGCCGGGCTGGCAGACGGTGGCGCTGTCGGTGGTTGCCGGACGGGGCGCGCGGTTTGAGGATGCGGCCCATTCGGGCTGGTCGCACCTGTTGGAACACATGGTCTTCAAGGGCGCCGGCGGACGCTCGGCCCGCGACATCGTCGAGATGATCGAAGCGGCCGGCGGGCACATCAACGCCGCCACCGGGTATGAGCGCACCAGCTTCCAGGTGCGCGCGCTCAAGGACGGCCTGGATCTCGGGTCCGCCGTCATCGCCGACCTGGTCCTGCGCCCGACGATGAGTGCCGACGACCTGGCCCGCGAGAAGCAGGTGGTCGGCCAGGAGATCGCCGAGGCGGCCGACACCCCCGACGACCTGGTGTTCGAGCTGGCGCAACAGGCCGCCTTCGCGGGCCAGCCCCTGGGCCGCCCGATCCTGGGCACCCCGAAATCGATCGCCGCCGCCACGCCGGAGACGCTCAGTGCGTGGCGCGCGGCGCTTTACGCGCCCGAGACCCTGGTGGTCAGCGTGGCCGGCGCCATCGACGAGGACGCCTTGCTGAAGCTGGCCGAGCGGGACTTTGGCGCGGCTCGGGCAGGCGGCGCCGCCGAGGCTGCCGAGGCAGAGTTCGTGGGCGGCGCCAAGACGGTCGCCAAGCGGCTGGAGCAGGCCAATCTGGTGCTGATGCAGCCGGCGGTGGGCGTCAAGGACCGCGACTACTTCGCGCTCCGGCTGATG
>JANPKX010000441.1:0-1864 GCA_031426235.1 Alphaproteobacteria bacterium
GAAAGCGGTCCTACGTAACGACTGGAACGCCACCCCTTAGGATAGCAGGAGGCCACCGACCGCTCGTCGCCCTCCGCCGTCGCCAGAATTGCCTGGCGACCTTCGCGCCCACCGAGAACGCCGCTAGCCGAAGATTGCAGGGTTGCTATGCTCGGAGCAGCTCATGCGCGGGGGCGCGACGTGTACTCGATCCATCTCGATCAGGCTTGGTTTCCAGCCCAGACCGACGACGCCATCCTCGAAACCACGGTCGGTGGCGCCCTGCGCGCGCGGGCAGCGGCGACGCCCGACGCTGAGGCGCTGGTCGAGGCCGATATCGCAGGCGTGCTCCGGCGGCGCTGGACCTATGCCGAGTTGCTCGGCCACGCTGAACGATTGGCCCGGGCGCTGTTGTCGCGGTACCGGCCCGGCGAGCGTATCGCCGTCTGGGCGCCCAACATCCCCGAATGGGTAGTCCTGGAGTATGCTGCGGGCCTCGCCGGACTCGTGCTGGTGACCGCCAATCCCGCCTATCGCCCCCGCGAGCTTCAGTTCGTGCTGGAGCAGTCCCGCGCGACCGGCCTCTTGATGGTCGGCGAATACCGTGGGAACCCGATGGCGGCGATCGCCGCGGAGGTCGCAGACCAGGTCCGGGCGCTCCGCGAGGTGGTCGATCTGGAAAACGCGGCCGGCCTGTTTGCCGGGGAGGACGCCTCTATCGAGCTGCCCGACGTCAAGCCGGCCGACGCGGTGCAGATCCAGTACACCTCCGGCACCACCGGCTTTCCGAAAGGCGCGGTGCTCCACCACCGCGGCATCACCAACAATGCCCGCTTCGGCCACCGCCGCTACGGCGCGCGCGAGGGCGAGACCTCGCTGAACTTCATGCCGATGTTTCACACCGCCGGTTGCGGGATGGCGACGCTGGGCGCCTGCCAGGCGGGTCTGCGGATGATCCTGGCCAAACTGTTCGATCCGCCGCGGATGCTGGACATCATCGCGGCTGAACGGGTGGACATCAGCCTGGGCGTGCCGACCATGCTGGTGGGCCTACTGGAGGCCCAGGCTGCCGAGCCCCGCGACCTCAGCTCGTTGCGGCTGATGGGGTCGGGCGGCTCGATGGTGCCGCCGGACCTGATCCGCCGCGTGCGCGCCGAATTCAACTGCGAGTTCCAGACCGTCTATGGTCAGACCGAGAGTTCGCCGCTCCTCACCCAGACCCAAAGCGACGACGCTCTCGAGGACCTCTACACAACGGTTGGGCAACCGATGCCGCAGACCGAAATCTCCATCCGGGATCCACGGACCAACACCGTCCTGCCGGTGGGCGCGGTCGGCGAAATCTGCGCTCGCGCCTACGCCGTGATGCTCGAATACAACGACAACCCCGAGGCGACGGCCGAAGCCATTGACGCGGACGGCTGGCTGCACACCGGCGATCTGGGAACGATGGACGCCCGCGGGTACCTGAAGGTGACCGGACGGGTGAAGGAGATGATCATCCGCGGCGGAGAGAACCTGTTCCCCGCCGAGATCGAGAACGTTTTGCTCGAACATCCGGACGTGGCTGAAGTCGCGGTGGTCGGCGCGCCCGACGAACGCTGGGGCGAGATCGTCCTGGCCTTCGTGCGGCTGGCGGCCGGCGCCGAGTTGGACCGGGCGGCGCTGGTCGCCCATTGCCGGCAGCGCATCTCGCCGCAGAAGACACCCGCCCACTGGATCGAAGTCACCGACTGGCCGCTCACCGGTTCCGGGAAGATCCAGAAGTTCGTGCTCCGCGACCGTTTCGTGGCCGGCCAGTTCGAGGTGGCGTAGGCCCCCTTGAACGGGCCGAGCTGGCGACCGTACCCCGAAACCAGACCTCCTGAACGTCCGCTTGGGGTCG
>JANPKX010000442.1:0-6349 GCA_031426235.1 Alphaproteobacteria bacterium
CGGTAGTGCTTGCGCAGCTGTTCCTTGTCGTACTCCAGCCGGTCCGGATCGTAGTTGGCGTTCTGCGACTGCAGGAACTTGTACCAGCGGCTCTCCTCGGTCACGACCACGTCGCGCAGGTCGTTGTCGGAGAAGGCCTTGTTGCCCAGGAAGTTGACCGAGAGGATCCCGCTCTTGGGGCCCTCGTCGATCTTGAAGATCAGGTCGACGCGCTTTTGGGGCAGCTCGATGATCTGCGGCGTCACATTGGCCGAGATGCGACCGGAACGCCGATAGAGCTCGACGATCCGCTGGACATCGCCCTGCACCTTCGAACGCGTAAAAATGCCGCGCGGGCGAACGGTCACCTCGTCCCGCAGCTTGTCTTCCTTGAGGCCTTTGTTCCCCTCGAAGATGACCCGGTTGATGATCGGGTTCTCGACGACGGTGACGATCAGGTCGCCGTTCTGAAAGTCCACCTTCACGTCGGAGAACAGGTCGGTGCGGAACAGGGCCTTCAAGGCCAGGTCGGCCTTGGCCGCGTCCATCTGCTCCCCGGTCGAGACGGGCAGGTAAGAGATCACCGTGGCGGGCTCGATACGCTCATTGCCTTGCACGAGAATGCGCTGGATCACGCCGGCGCGGACCTGGGCATAGGCGGGGCCGGGCGCGACAAAGGCCGTCGAACCCAGCAGCAAGGCAAGGCCGGTAGCAAGCGCGGCGCGGTAAGCGCGAGTCTGAGACATCGAATCAGCCGGTTGAGGGACGAACGCGCCTAGGAGAATAGGCCGCCGAACAGATTGAACACACGGTGGCGCTGCAAATCGTTCCAGGTCGCGAACAACATCAAACCGAGAACGAGCGCAAGGCCTACGCGGTACCCTGCCGCCTGAACCTTGGCGGTAAGAGGGCGACGGAAGGCCGCTTCATAAGCGTAAAACAACAGATGGCCCCCATCCAGGACGGGCACGGGAAGCAGGTTCATGAATCCGATGCTGATGGAGATCAGCGCGGCGAGTTGGACCAGGTTGAGGCTGACGCCCACGATCTTGGCCCAAAGATCCGGGGCGCCCTCCGCGCCCATCTCGGCCACGTTCTTGGCGACGCTGGCGATCCCGATCGGCCCGCGCAGCTGGTCGGCGCCCACCTGGCCCGTCACCATCCGCCCAAGGTAATAGACGCTGGTCTTCAGCACCCCCCAGCTCTTCACGGCGCCCGCCCCTATCGCCTCGATCGGACCATAGCGGACGATGTAGGCCTCGCCGCTGGCGCTGGTCTGCAGGCCCAGCCGACCGACGCGCTGCTGGCCCGCGACCGGATCATTCTCGATCGTCCAGCGTGGCGTGGCGGTAAGCTCGAACTCGCGCCCGTCTCGCCGCACGACGAAGCTTGTCGGCACCTCCGCGCGGATGGTGGCCAGTTCCTGAACCTGCTGGAACCGGCGGATTTTGCCGCCATTGGCCTCGACGATCAAATCGCCGGCGCGGAAGCCAGCGGCCTCTGCGGCGCTGCCCGGCGCGACTATGGCGACCCGCGCGGGCTGCACCACCTCGCCAAACGCCCACAGCAGGCCCGCGAAGATGGCGATCGCCAGCAGAAAGTTCGCCGCGGGGCCGGCCGCAACGATGATCGCCCGCTGCCACAGGGGCTTGAAATGGAAATAGCGGCTGATCTCCGCGCCCCGGCCCTCTGCGACCAGATCACGCCGCATCGACGCAAGATCCTCGGCATCTGGAATGCTGGCCGCGTTGTCGTCCCCTGCAAACCGGACATAGCCGCCGATCGGCAACCACCCGAGCCGCCATTCCACGCCCGACCTGTCGGTCCACGAGGCGATGCTGCGCCCAAAGCCAATGGCGAACCGGTCGATCTTCGTCCCCAGCCACTTGGCGGCCAGGAAGTGACCCAGCTCGTGGATCGTCACCACGACGCCCAGCACCAGCAGGAAGGGCACAAAGGCGAAGAGAATGGTCTGGACGGTCTGCATGGGACGCGCTGTTCTCCTAGGCCGCGAACAGGTCGGCGACGACCTCGTCCGCAACGCGCCGGGCCTCGGCGTCCGTGTGGCGGGCAGCAGCCACCGCATCATCGCCGGGGCTGGCGGCGCTCGCGCTCCGGTCCATGCGTTCCAACGTCTCCGCCACGATAGAGGGGATATCCAGAAAGCGCACGCGCCGGTCAAGGAAAGCTGAAACGGCGCGCTCGTTCGCCGCATTCATCGCAGCCGGCGCCTGCCCCCCGCTGCGCAGCGCTTCCTTGGCGATCCGAAGCGCCGGGAACTTCTCGGGATCCGGGTTCTGGAAGGTCAGAGGCCCAGCGGAGACCAGGTCAAGCTTAGGCGCCGGCCAGGGCAGGCGGTCGGGCCAGGCAAAGGCGCAGGCGATCGGCGGGCGCATGTCGGGCGGGCCCAGCTGCGCCAGCGTCGAGCCATCCGCGTACTCGACCAGGCTGTGGATAATCTGTTGAGGATGAACCAGGACTTCGATCCGTTCGGGGGGCATGGCGAAAAGGTAGGCGGCCTCGATCACCTCCAGCCCTTTGTTCATCATGGTCGCGGAATCGATCGAAATCTTGGCGCCCATCGAGAAGTTGGGATGCGCCAGGGCCTGCTCCAGCGTCGCGTTCGCCATCGCCTCGCGCGTGGCGTCCCGAAACGGGCCGCCGGACGAGGTCAGGATCAGCCGTGAGACGTGCTCGGCGGCCGCGGGATCCAGCACCTGGAAGATGGCCGAATGCTCGGAGTCCACCGGCACGACCGCCCCCCCCGCCAGCTTGGCCGTGCGAAGCAGCGAGGGTCCGGCGCAGACCAGGCTCTCCTTGTTGGCCAGCGCGATCACCGCTCCGGCCCTGGCGGCGGCCAGGGTGGGCGCCAGACCCGCAAAGCCGACGATGGCCGACATCACCCATTGGGCGTCGGCCGCCGCGACATCGGCCACGGCGCCGGCCCCCGCCTCGGCGCGGATGCCGGAGCCCTTGAGTCGCTCGCGCAGTTCGGCCAGCCCCCCCTCATCCTCGATCACCGCCACCTGCGGACGCCACCGCAACGCCTGATCGGCCAGCCGCACGACATTGCGCCCGGCGGTCAGCCCGATCATGTCGAGTTCGACGCCCGCCTGCTCGAACAGGTCCAGCGTCGACATGCCGATCGAGCCGGTCGACCCCAGGATGCTGACCTTGCGCGGCAGGCTCAATGCCCCCACCCCAGATGATTCGCGAGCCTGAGGGCCGCCATCACGACGACCGCGAACATCAGGCCGTCCACCCGGTCCAGCAGGCCGCCATGGCCTGGGATCAGGTCGCCCGAGTCCTTGACGCCGAACCGGCGCTTCAAGGCCGATTCCCACAGGTCGCCGGCCATGGTCGCCAGGCCCACGGCAAGGCCGATGCCCGCCGCCGCGTAGATGTTCAGCTGGAAGGGCCGGATCATGGGCCAGACGCCATCCAGCAGATCGGGCGTCAGACGCACACAGACCGCAGCCAGCGTGGCGGCCACCAGCCCGCCCACAAACCCCGACCAGGTCTTGTTCGGCGAAAACCTTGGCCACAACTTTGGGCCCTTGAGCAGGCTGCCGACAGCAAAGGCGCCGATGTCCGCGCTCCAGGTGGCGGCGAACAGCATGATCATCCACCACTCGCCCTGATGGGTCGCCCGCAGCCAGACCAGGCTGAGAGCGGCGGGCGCGATGTAGAGGACGCCAAACGCCGCGTCTGTCCGGCGCTCGGCCACGCCGCGGGCAATGACCGCGGCCGCGGCGGCCATCACCGGGATCGCGCCCCAGGCCCACAGGTAATGTCCGCGATAGCCGACAAACACAGCGACCAGCACCGCCGCAGCTACTGCCGCCGCCACGCGCGTGGACGCGACCGGCGCGCTCATGCCGCCCCATTCGATGGCCAGCAGCGCCACGGCGATCGCGATCAGCACCAACCACGGCCAGCCGCCTATCCAGGCAGCCGCAAGCGCCGCGGGTATCAGCACCCCGGCCGACGCCACGCGCAGGCCCAGATTGGACCAGTCGAACCGCCTAGCCGGTGGCAAGGATGGTATCGGGGGCCACCGCGCCATATCGCCGGTCGCGGGCCGAGAAGGCCTTCAGCGCCGCGCGCAGGTGCTCTTCGCCGTAATCGGGCCATAGCACGTCCTGGAACACCAGTTCGGCGTAGGCCGCTTCCCACAGCAGGAAATTCGAAAGTCTCTGCTCGCCCGAGGGACGGACGATCAGGTCCGGCGGCGGCGTGCTGCCGGTGGCGAGAAGGCTCGCCATGCGCGCCTCATCTAGGTCTTCGGGACGCGCCCGGCCGGCGGCGACCTCCTGGGCGAACCGACGGGCCGCATCCGTGATGTCGGCCTGTCCGCCGTAGTTGAACGCGATGTTGAGGTGGAAACGGTCGTTCCGCACGGTGCGCGCCTGGGCGTCTTCCAGCAGGCGGACCAGCTCGTTGGACAGGCCCTCGCGGCGGCCGATGACCCGTACCCGCACACCCTCGCGCTCCAGTCGCGCGATGTCGGTCTCGAAGTAACGCTTGGGAAGGGCCATCAGCTCGGCCACCTCGGCGGCCGGGCGGCTCCAGTTTTCGGTCGAAAAGCCAAACACGGTCAGCCAGCGGATGTTCAGCCGGGGTGCAGCCTCGACCGTGCGCTTCAGCGCCTCAACGCCGGCGCGGTGACCTAGCGAGCGCGGCAGGCCGCGGCGCGGCGCCCACCGGCCGGTGCCCTCCCTGACGAGGGCCACGTGCAGCGGCGCGACGGACCCTTCGGGCGATACCGCGCCGGGGTAGGATGTCTGGTCGGGATCGGCCATGACTGGATGCGGGTTTTCCTACGCGACGCTCAAACCTGCATGATCTCTTGCTCTTTTGTTTTCAAGGCTTCGTCCACGCGCTTGATGGCTTCGTCGGTGATCTTCTGCACTTCCGTCTCCATCCGCTTCTCTTCGTCCTGGCTGATCACGCCGTCTTTCTGCGCCTTGCGGCAGTCCTCGTTGGCGTCGCGGCGAACGTTGCGGATCGCGATCTTCTGCTGTTCAGCGTACTTGCCCGCCAGCTTGACCAAGTCCTTGCGTCGGTCCTCCGTCAGCGGTGGGATCGGCAGCCGCAGGGTTGTGCCGTCGACCACGGGGTTGAGGCCCAGGTCCGAGGCCCGGATGGCCTTCTCGACCGAGATGACCAGGGCCCGATCCCAGACGCTGATCGCGATCATCCGCGATTCCGGAACGCTGACGGCGCCCACCTGGTTCAATGGCACGATGGAGCCATAGGCATCGACCCGAATCTGGTCCAGCAGGCTGGCCGAAGCGCGGCCGGTCCGCAGAGAGCCGAACTCGTCGCCCAACGCGTTGACCGCCTTGTCCATGCGGTCCTTGTATTTCGAAATGACGGGTTTCTCGGTCGTGGCCATGGCGGCGTCTCCGTCCTCTGGGTCGTTTGGCGGATGTTTCGAATTCAGGCGATCGTCGTGAAGACGCCTTCGCCTTTCAAGACCTTCAGCAGATTGCCCCGTTCGCGGATGTTGAAGACCACGATCGGAATATGATTGTCGCGCATCAGGCTGACGGCAGACGTGTCCATGACCTTCAGGTTCTTGGCCAGGACTTCCTGATAGCTGAGCGTGTCGTAGCGCTTGGCGTCGGGGTCCTTCTTCGGGTCCGCCGAGTAAACGCCATCCACGCTGGTGCCCTTGAACAGGGCGTCACACCCCATCTCGGCCGAGCGCAGGGCAGCGGGCGTATCGGTAGTGAAAAACGGCGCGCCCAGGCCGGCGGCAAAGATCACCACCCGCCCCTTTTCCAGGTGCCGCAGCGCCCGGCGGCGGATGTAGGGCTCGCAGACCGCTTCCATCGGGATGGCGGACTGGACCCGGGTATAGACGCCAGCCTTTTCCAGCGAGGCCTGCAGCGCCAGGGCGTTCATCACCGTCGCGAGCATCCCCATGTAGTCGGCGCTGGCCCGCTCCATCCCGGCCTCGGCCAAGGCCGCGCCGCGGAAGATGTTGCCGCCGCCGACCACGACGCAGACCTGAATGCCGGCGTTCACCACCTGCGCGATTTCATCCGACACGGCGGCCAGCGTCTTGGGGTCGATGCCAAAACTGTCCCCGCCGACCCCCGCCTCGCCCGAGAGCTTCAGCATGATGCGTTTGTAGCGGGGCGGGTCGGCAGCCATGAGAGAATCCCGGGAAAGCATGTTCAACATACAGCACGGGCGCGGCGCGTCGAACGCGCCACGCCCCAATTTGCGCTGGCGTCGACGAAGCCCTAGGCGGGCTCGTCATCCTTCTTGGTCATCGAAGCCACTTCCGCAGCGAAGTCGTCGACCTTCCTCTCTACGCCATCGCCCAGGGCGAAGCGCACGAAGCCCTACACGCAGACGG
>JANPKX010000443.1:0-3687 GCA_031426235.1 Alphaproteobacteria bacterium
CAGCGCAGACCTACTTCGGCAAGCATGGATTGTCCCGGCGGCTGGAAGGTCTCGACGCCGGTGTTAGTATCGAACCAGAGCCCGTCCTGCGGTATCCTGTGGAAACTGGTGAGCGTCGTACAAACGGTCTTTGGCTGCGAAGTACGCGCGAGGGAAAGCGAGCAGGGGGTGATCAGCGGGAATCCTGGCTAGCCTTGCAATGCCCAGCAGGCTGGAGGTACGCCCGCGCGTCGCGAGGTGGCCCTCGGGCCATTCGACGATCTGGATCCAGATCGTCCGCGCCGCTTCGGTCTGGGCGCCGGCAACCGCGAGGACGGCGTCCGTGATGGCCTTGTGGCAGGCCGACTTGCGCACCTGGTCCATTGAGCCCTCTGGGACGTTCAACTCGATGAGGAATTTGCCCGTCTTCGATGGGGCTTCGCTGTCCGAGATCCCCCCGATGTACCAGTCCCCCCCGCTGAGTTCCTTGAACCGGACCCACGCGATGGATCGCCCCTCAGGCGTGTCGGCGCCGCCCTCGATTTGCAAAATGACATGAGTGAGGCGTTCTGCGAGTTCGGCCTTCTGAGGCGCGCTCAGCGTGCCCTCTGGCGTCTCGACAGTGATCATCGGCATGGCGCACCCCGGCGTCGCATTTTGGTATCTTTACCATACCCATTAGCTCCGGCTCGTCAACTCCCATTCGACGATAGGGATTTTCCGCTGATTTTTCAGTATATTGACCCACTCTGGCATTGACTTCTCTAACGTGACCGAGGTATCTCAATCACTTCCTCTTCGTTGCGGGACCATGTCGCGAACATCCTTCGAGAGCCGCAACTGCAGCCTTTCGCGCGCAGCTGACGTCGTAGGCGACAAGTGGGCGCTGCTGATCCTGCGGGACGCCTTCTACGGCGTGCGGACATTCTCGGATTTCCATGAGCGCCTAGGCATGGCCAAGACGGTGTTGTCCAACCGCCTGCAGTTGTTGACCGAAAGAGGCGTACTCGAGCGCGTCCAACTGAAGCCTGGCGTCGAGCGTTACGAGTACCGGCTCACCCAGTCGGGTCGAGAGCTCCTTCCCCTGATCATCGCGCTGATGCAGTGGGGCGATCGATGGATGTTTGGCGTCGGGGCCGAGCCGATCCGCATCGTGGATCGCGCGACGCGCTCGCCCATCCAGAAAATCGAAGTCCAGGCCCGCGACGGCCATGTGCTTGAACCGCGCGAGATCACGTTCTTCGCCGGACCTGGCGCGACCGCCGAGACCCTGGCGGCGATCAGCAAGATGGCGAGATCGGGTCCCTTAGACCCAACCAGAGACTGAGACGCTCAGCGTCCGCGGACGCGGCCCCCTACCCGCCCACCGCCGCCGTCCGGTCTTGCTCTTCCGGCGGGCGGTCGATGAGGTTGATGAGCACGCCGTCGGGGTCGCGGAGGCAGACTTCGTATTGCTGGCGGTGGGGCATGACGAACAGGCTGGGGTCGGGGGACCAAGTGGCGCCGGCGGCGCGGGCGGCCTCCACGGCCTCATGGATTGGCGTGGCGTAGAGCACGAGGGCCACCTCGCCCAGGCGAGGCGGGCCGTCGCCGCGCGGGATCGCTTCCTGCGCCGGGGTCAGTTCGAACAAGCCGATCATCCCGAAGTTGGGCCGGCCCTCAGGCCGCAGGATCCGGCAGCGGCAGGTGGTGGTGTCCGGGGTCTTGAGCGCCGCCGCCGTCGAGTGTCCATCCAGTTCGCCCTCGAAATAGACGGCTGTGAACCCCAGCGCGCGATAGAAGACCGTCGAGCGTTCGAGGTCCGATACGAACAGCGCGCTCCGGATCAAGCTGGAGATGGTGTGCGTCACGCCTCGGCCTTCGACACCTCGACCGCGACCTCTTCGGAATAGAGATCGCCGGCAGCATTCGCTTCCACGGCCTCAGCCTCCTGCTGCACGATGCGCAAGACGCGGGTCAGGTATTCCTGCATCCACAGACCGCGTTCAGCCGCCTGGTCGGGATCTGGCGCGAAGGTCTCGATCTCGTCCCGCCGGACCACGCCCTTGGCCTCCAGCAAGCGCTCGAGGGTGTCGATCCGCTCGCGGGCTACAGCCAGTTCCTGCACGGCCGCCATGGTGATCGCCATCACCCGCTCTACCTCCGGCGCCAGGAAATAGGGGCGCTTGCCAGCCGGCTTGCTGGAAGATCGGGCCAGGGCGTCCGCGATGCTCACTTGCGCGCTCCAATCACGTGCCAGGCGGCCTTGCGCCCGTAGTCCTCGCCCTCGTCGTCGGCCGCGTCGGGGAAGACGTCGCGGTCGACCACCGCAGTCACGCCATCGTGGATCAGCCGGTCCTTCGCGAACCCGGCCTCAACGAGATAGGCGTCCAGGTCGATCTCGTGCAGCGTGCTCCAGAACGGCTCGTTGTTATAGAAGGCGTCCCAGTCGCGCATCGCCTGTTCGAACAGCGGCATGCCCTCGGCATACTGCGGCTGCTCAACGTGCAGCACGATGCCGCCCGGCTTCAGCACCCGATAGCTCTCCCGGAAGATCGCCCGCATCGACGCGGTGCTGAGCTCGTGCAGGAACATGGTGGTCTGCACCCAGTCGAAGCTCTCGTCCGGATAGCGCGACAGGTCCGAAGCGTCGGCCTGCACGAAGCGCACGTTCTCCACGCCCATGGATTTGGCCCGCGCCAGGCCGTAGCGCAGCATCGGCCCGCCCACATCCAGCGCCACAACCTCGGCGTCCGGAAACGCCTCGGCGATCGGGAGCACGTTCTGGCCCAGGGTCGCGCCGATATCGAGGATGCGGGCGGGCTTGAAGTCCGGAAGGTGTTTGCGCACCCACTGCACCACCGCATGGCCGCCGCCGTCGGAATAGCGCCCCAGCGCCCCGCCGGTGGTGGCGAAGATGGCATGGTCGTAGTTGGCGGCCCCCGAGACGTCGCCGGGGAACAGTTCCTTGTGGTAGCTGCCCGGCATGCAGTGGTGGTCCACGGCGGAGATGTAGCGCGGGATCGGCAGGTTGGGGTCCAGCTCCAGCCGCGCATCGCCCTCGCTCAGGGTACGGGTCACCGCAGCCAGTTGCTCGGCCTGACGGATGGTGGTCCACCGCCCGGCCTGCTGGCGCTGCTCCATGGTCATCCGACGCAGCGCCGACCAGGTCTGGAAGGTAGGATCCTTCAAAAGCGCCTTGCGGACGTCGTGTCGGGTCCTGGGTCCTGCCCCTGTTTCAGCCTTCAGCTTCGGTTCGGCGCGCTGGTCCCAGGCGGTCTTCACGTGCGGCATCACCCGCGTCGCCAGGTGCCGGTTCATGTGCGCCAGGAAGTTCAGGCGCGCGATCTCATCGTGGCTGGTCTGCGGGAACACCCCGTGCCGCCCGACCGCGCGATAATCCGGCGGGCCGTCATAGGTCTGGGCCGGGCCCGCATTCTTCAGATCGCCGCTGCCGTCCATTGGTGGCCTCCTGCACCCGTACTCTACGCCAAGGGCTTCCCGATCCAAATGGTCTATGTCTATATCATTTGCAAACGTCCAGCGTCTCGGGAGGACACATGGCGATCACCCGCCTCATCGCACTCTTCAACCTCAAGCCGGGCGTCAAGATGTCCGACTACGAGGCCTGGGCGCGCGCCAAGGACCTGCCCACCGTCAACGGCCTGCCCTCGATCAAGAAGTTCGAGGTGTTCAAGACCAAGGAGGTCATGGGCGGCGGGGCCAGCC
>JANPKX010000444.1:0-2159 GCA_031426235.1 Alphaproteobacteria bacterium
CCGGGAGCCCGATGGACGGGCGCCGCGGCGGGCCCCCGGCCCCTGGCGCTCACCCAGCAAGCCCCCGCGCACTACGATCTGGTTCCCGGATTTCGCCGGGATGAGCGGAGACAAGAGGGCGCCTACCCCCGCGCCCGGCGCAGGGCGGCCCAGCGGTCGAGGCGTTCCTTGATCCGCGCCTCGGACCCCTCCCCCTTGGGCTTGTAGAAGGTGCGGCGCTCCATCTCGTCGGGGAAGTAGTTCTGGCCGGAGAAGCCTTCCGGAGCATCGTGATCGTAGGCGTAGCCCTTGCCGTAGCCGAGATCGCGCATCAGCTTGGTGGCCGGGTTGCGGATATGGGCCGGCGGCATCAGGGAGCCGGTTTCCTTGGCGGCCTTCATCGCCTCCTTGTAGGCGACGTAGACGGCGTTGGACTTGGGTGCGGTGGCCAGGTGGACGGTGAGTTGGGCCAGGGCGATCTCACCCTCCGGGCTGCCCAGGAAGTCGTAGGTGTCCTTGGCGGCGTTGGCCAGGATCAGCGACATTGGATCGGCCTCGCCGATGTCCTCGGCAGCCGCGCGGATCAGGCGCCGTGCCAGGAACAGCGGGTCCTCGCCCCCGGCCAGCATTCGCGCCAGCCAGTAGAGTGCGGCGTCCGGATCGGAGCCCCGGATCGACTTATGCAGGGCTGAGATGAGGTTGTAGTGCTCCTCGCGATCCTTGTCGTAGGCGGGGCTGCGCTTCTGGAGCACCTGGCCCAGGGCCTTGGTGTCGAGGGGCCTGGCCGTTCCGATGTTGAACAGGGTCTCGGCCAGGGTGAGCAGGTAGCGGCCGTCGCCGTCGGCCATGGCGGTGAGCGCGAAACGAGCCTCAGGCTCCAGCGGCAGGGGCCGGCCCTCCTGCGTCTCGGCCTTGGCCAGCAGGGTTTCCAGGGCGGCATCGTCCAGGCGCTTCAGCACATAGACCTGGCAGCGCGACAGCAGGGCGCCGTTCAGCTCGAACGAGGGATTCTCGGTGGTCGCGCCGACCAGCGTGACGATCCCCTCCTCCACGAACGGCAGGAAGCCGTCCTGCTGGGCGCGGTTGAAGCGATGGATCTCGTCAACGAACAGCAGGGTCGCCTGGCCGGCGGCGCGGCGGACGCGGGCCTGCTCGAACGCCTTCTTAAGGTCAGCCACGCCGGAGAAGACCGCCGAGAGCTGCTGGAACTCATAGCCCGCGGCCTTGGCCAGCAGGCGCGCGATGGTGGTCTTGCCCGTACCGGGCGGCCCCCAGAGGATCATGGAGGAGAGCCGCCGCGCCGCCGCCATCCGCCCGATGGGGCCCTCGGCGCCCAGCAGGTGGTCCTGGCCGACCACCTCGTCCAGCGTCTGCGGGCGCAGCCGGTCCGCCAGGGGCGAAGGCTGTTGCGGCGTCAGACCCGCGGCTTCGAAGAGGTCGGCCAAGGTCAGCGGCCCTCCAGCACGCCCGGCGCGGCATAGTGGACCTGGGCATGCGGCCCCAGCGGCAGGTCGAAATAGGCCCAGCCCACGGTCATCGCCATGCCCGCGGCCATGAAACAGAGCCCGTAAGGAAGCATCATCGCCAGCAGGGATCCCACCCCCACCCCCGGGTCCCACCGCCGGCAGAAGGCCAGCACGAGGGGGAAGTAGGACATCAGCGGCGTCATGATGTTGGTGTAGCTGTCGCCCATCCGGTAGGCGGCGGTGGTCATCTCCGGCGAAATGCCCAGCAGCATGAACATGGGCACGACGACGGGCGCCAGAGCGCTCCATTTGGCCGAGGCCGAGCCGATGAAGAGGTCCAGGAAGGACGAGAAGGCCAGCACGCTGACCAGCAGGACCGGCGCCGGAAAGGCCAGGGCCTTGAGCGCCTCGGCCCCGTTAATGGCGGCGATGGGACCCAGCCGCGACCAGTTGAACATGGCGACGAAGTGGGCGGCGAAGAAGACGAAGACAATATAGGGCGCCAGGGCCCGCACCCCGTCAGCCATGTGGGCGATCACGTCCGAAGCGCGGCGCACCACGCCGGCCCCGACCCCGAACGCGATGCCGGTGGCCAGGAACAGCAGCATGAAGCCGGCGATCAGGGCGCCGTAGAACGGCTGGAGCTGGGCCGGGCCGGTCTTGGTCTCGTCCACCAGAGGCGTGTAGCCGGGCCAGAGGGCCAGCGCGGCAAAG
>JANPKX010000445.1:0-2025 GCA_031426235.1 Alphaproteobacteria bacterium
GGGCCCAGATTGCTGTAGCCGACATCGAGCTGGACCGTGCCCGTGTTCGTGAGCACGGATTCCCAGTATTTCGCCGCGATTCGGAACCCCTTTTCCGCCTGGGAGCCGGTCACGCCGCCGATGTCGTTCAACGCGATCGTCAGAGCCGCGGCGGGGCTTGAGACAGCGATCGCCCCAGCCGTCAGGGCGCTCAGCAGCGCCAGTTTCAAGTTCGATGTCATCACCACCCCTGGGTTGTTTCGACTGGCCCGAACCCCCGCCCTCTTGGCCATCAATTGCCCGTAAGACAAAGTGAAGCTGCAAAGATGCACGCGTCAAGTGTGGAGTTTCGCGTAAAATGCGCCCCGCCTTGCCCGCAGAGATTGCATTGCGGTTTGGCGGACTGGACCCGCATCCGCCTCGCGCCCGACTGGCGTCGCACCCTGCGCCTGCGCTAAGGGTCGGAAAATCTCGGGACTCAGCATGCACCTCCAGAAGACGCTCCTCGGGCTCGCCCTGACCCTCCTCATCGCCGCGGCGGCTGAGGCGCAAACCCCCCAGGCCCTGACCCCGCAGGCCGAGGCTTCTGCGCGCAATGTCCGCGCCCATGTGACCTTCCTGGCGAGTGACCTTCTGCAGGGCCGCGACACCGGCTCTCCCGGCTACGACATCGCGGCCAACTACGTGGCCTCCCAGTTCGCCCAGCTGGGCCTGTCGCCGGCCGGAGCCAGTGGGAGCTATTTTCAGCCCGTGCCGCTGATCGCGATTCGACCCACCGATGAGGGGCGCTACCTCGTCAAGGGACCCGATGGGCGCGAGACGCCGTTGGTCTTCGGCGAGGACGTCATGGTCGGCCGTCCCTTCGGTCCCGCCGAGCGTAGGGTGTCCGCGCCGCTGGTGTTCGCGGGCTTCGGCGTCGTGGCGCCTGAGCGCGGCCGCGACGACTACAAGGGCCTGAACGTAAAAGGAAAGATCGTCGTGGTGCTGAGCGGCGCCCCTTCTGGCTTCCAGACCGAAGAGCGGGCCTACTACGCCAACGGGCGCACCAAGCGCATTGCCGCCGCGGCGCGCGGCGCGGTCGGCATGATCTCGCTTTACCTGCCCAGCGACGAGAAGCGCCGGCCCTTCGCCGAGGGCAAGCGGACGTGGCAGAGCTGGGCGATGAACTGGCGGCGTCCGGACGGGACCCCGAATGACACCGCCATGGAGACGCCGTCGCTGGGCACCGTCAGCATCCAGGGCGCCGAGAAGCTGTTCGTGGGCGCCCGCACGCCCTACGCCAAGGTGATCGAGGCGGCGGAGAAGCCCAAGGGCGATCCGCCGCGTTTTGCCCTGGCCACGTCCCTGGACGTGACCTTGCGGACAGAAACCAAACTCATCGAGAGCGCCAACGTCGCCGGCCTGATCGAAGGCTCAGACCCCGCGCTGAAGAACGAGGTCATCGTGCTGTCCGCTCACCTGGACCACATCGGCGTCACCCCCCCGGTCAACGGCGACAGCATCAACAACGGCGCCCTCGACAACGCAGCTGGGATCGCCACGACGATCGAGGTGGCCCGCGCGTTCCAAAGCAGCGGCCAACGTCCGCGGCGCTCGATCCTGTTCCTGGCGGTGACCGGGGAGGAGAAGGGGCTGCTGGGGGCGGAATACTTCGCCCGCAATCCCACGCTGCCCGGGCGGCAGCTTGCCGCCAACGTCAATCTCGATATGCCGGTGTTGCTCTACGATTTCTCCGACGTGGTCGCCTTCGGATCGGATCGCTCGGGGATCGGCCCGGCCGTGCAGCGGGCCGCCGCGCGGATGGGGATGGCGTTGTCGCCGGATCCGATGCCGGAAGAGGGGCTGTTCACGCGCTCGGACCACTTCCGCTTCGTGGAGGTCGGCGTGCCCTCGGTGTTCCTGATGACGGGGTTCCAGAATGGCGGTGAGGCCAAGTTCCGGGGCTTCCTGGCTGGCTGCTACCACCACCCGTGCGATGATCTGAGCCAGCCGATCGACTATGCCGCGGGGGCCAAGTTCGCGGCCATCAACTACGAGATCACGCGC
>JANPKX010000446.1:0-9950 GCA_031426235.1 Alphaproteobacteria bacterium
CCTCCAGATTGATGCCGCCATAGGTGACGCCGATGTTCTTGACGACGGTGATGATCTCGTCCGGGTCGGTGCAGGTCATTTCCACGTCGATGGCGTCGACGTCGGCGAAGCGCTTGAACAGGACGCCCTTGCCTTCCATCACCGGCTTGGACGCCAGGGCGCCAAGATTGCCCAGGCCCAGGATCGCCGTGCCGTTGGAGATCACGGCCACCAGGTTGCCCTTGGAGGTGTATTCGTAGGCGAGCTCGGGATCTGCCGCGATCGCAAGCACCGGCACCGCGACGCCTGGCGAGTAGGCCAGGCTGAGGTCCCGCTGGGTGCTCATCGGCTTCGTCGCGGTGATCCCGATCTTGCCCGGCTTGGGGTATCGGTGGAAGGCCAAGGCTTCCTCGTCGGTGAACGTACGCTTCTCGACCTGATCCATGTGCCTGCGCCCCGTCCCCTGAGCCAAATGCCGCCGTGGCGGATCAGCCTATAGAGGCCAGCCGGCAAGGTCCACGGCGTGGCGCGTGCGATTTCGCCGGGAACCTTACCCGTTTGCGGCTTGTTTCGGCCCTGCTGGGCAGGGGGCCGAACCTGGAGCCTGCCATATGACCCTATCCACCCGCTTTGCCGCTGCGGCTGCAGCATTCGCCTGCGTCGCCTCGCCCTCGCTCGCCCAGACCGAAAAGGCGACCGAGGCTCCCGCCACCAATGCAGCGCCGCCAGCCGCCGTGAACGCGCCGTCCGCCGCCATGCCGGGCTCCGGCGTGACGACCGGCATGTCCGTCAAGGACAACACCGGCGCGGTGATCGGCGCGATCACCGAGGTCAAGACCGACGCGGCGGGTCGCAAGACCGCGACCATCCGGATGGGCGCCGACACCTTCGCGGTCGAGACCAGCGCCCTGGCCATCGTCGACGGCGCGGCGACGGTGAATTCCACCCACGCCGAGATCAAGGCGATGATGAAGACGGCGCCGAAGTAGGCGCGGGGACCTGCCAGGCGGGGACGGCCTAAGGTCGCCCCTTGCCCCCGCGCGGACACGGGCGGACAATGCCGCGAACAACGCCCACAGAGGCGACGGGAGGCGGCGATGGAACGAGCCTATGACGTGGTCATCCGGCACGGGATGGTCGTCGATGGAACGGGCGCCCCGGCCTTCGAGGCCGATGTCGCCATCAAGGACGGGCGTATCGCCGCGGTGGGCCAGATTGTCGGCGCCGGCGCCGAAGAAATCGACGCCCGCGGCCAGATCGTCACGCCCGGCTTTGTGGATATCCACACGCACTACGATGGCCAGGCGACGTGGGACGGGCGGATGCAGCCGTCTTCGTGGCATGGCGTCACCACCGTGGTCATGGGCAACTGCGGCGTGGGGTTCGCGCCCTGCCGGGCCGCCGACCACGACCGGCTGATTCAGTTGATGGAGGGAGTGGAAGACATTCCCTTCCCGGTGCTGGCCGAGGGCCTGCCGTGGAACTGGGAAAGCTACCCGGAATATCTGGACAGCCTGGCCCGTCGGCAGTTTGACGTCGACATCGCCAGCCAGCTGCCGCATGCGGCGCTGCGGGTCTACGTCATGGGTGAGCGGGGCGTGAACCGCGAGCCGGCGACCGAAGCCGACATCCACGCCATGGCGGCGATCGCCAGGCAGGCGATGGAAGCGGGCGCGATTGGCTTCGGCACGTCACGTACGTTGAACCACCGATCATCCGACGGCTCCCCGATCGCGACCCTTACCGCGGGCGAGGACGAGTTGACGGGCATCGCGATGGGCATGGCCGCCGCCAGCCAGGGCGTGCTGCAGGTCGTGTCCGATTTCAACGACCCGGCCGAGGAATTCGCCATGCTGCGGCGGATCGTCGAGAAATCCGGCCGGCCTCTGTCGTTCTCCCTGTTGCAGAGCCCCCGCCATCCCGAGCAGTGGCGCTTCATGCTCGAGCAGATGAGCGAGGCGAAGGCCGCCGGCCTGCAGATCCGCGCCCAGGTCGCCACGCGCCCCGTCGGCGTGCTGTTCGGCTTCGAGCTGACCGTGAACCCGTTCGGCTCCCACCCCAGCTACCGCGCCATCAAGGACCTGCCGCTGGCTGACCGGGTCGCGCGCCTTCGCGATCCCGAGTTCCGCGCGCGCCTGCTCGCCGAAGAGGCCGAGGGCGGCCGCGGCCCTGGCCTTTCGCCGGGCCGATCCTGGGACCGAATGTACCTGATGGGCGAGACGCCCGACTATGAGCCGGTTCCGGACAACGCCATCGCCGCAATTGCTGAGCGCCGGGGGCTCGATCCCTATGTGGTCGCGCTCGACCACATGCTGACCGACGGCGGTCGGGGAATGCTGTACCTACCGCTGCTGAACTACGCCCAGAACACGCTGGATCCGGCTTACCAGATGCTGCAGCACGACTGCGTGGTGCCAGGCCTGTCGGACGGCGGCGCCCATGTTGGCATGATCTGCGACGGCAGCTTCCCCACTACCAACATCGCCTACTGGACCCGCCAGCGCACGCGGGGCCCGCGCATCGCGCTGGAGACCATGGTCAAGGCCCAGTGCCGCGACACCGCCGAGACCGTCGGGCTGTACGACCGTGGTCTGATCCAGCCCGGCTATCGCGCGGACCTCAACGTCATCGACTACGACAACCTGACGCTTCGATCGCCCGGGGTGGCCTACGACCTGCCCACCGGCGGTCGGCGCTTGATCCAGCGCGCCGACGGCTACACCGCCACCCTCGTGGCTGGCCAGGTCACCTACCGCGGTGGGACACCCACCGACGCCTTGCCAGGACGGCTGCTGCGGGGCGGGCAGGCCGCGCCTGTCGCCATGGCCGCGGAATAGGAGGCGCCTTGATGAACGCGATCACGCAGGCGTTTTCCCCGAAGGTGCTGGAGTCGGCGTGCGAGTGGGACGCCCAGGCCGTCGCCGATCCTGCCGGGTGGACTGAGATCCTATCGGCTGACGAGGTGGCGGAGCTGGAGGCCGCCGTCGCCCACGCCCGGGGCGTCTCCGATGATTTCCTCAGGATCAGCAAGTCGGAATTCCCCCTGCCGACACTGGGGCCCCGGCTCAAGGCGATCGAGCGCGAGCTCATCGATGGGCGCGGCTTCGTTCGGTTGCGCGGCCTTCCCCGCGAGCGTTGGACCAACGACCAGATGAGCCTCGCTTACTGGGGTATCGGGACGCACCTGGGTCGGCCCTGGCCGCAGAACGCCAAGGGCCATGTGCTGGGTGACGTCACCGACCATGGCAAGGCGCCCGGCGATCCGACCTCGCGCGGCAACGAGATCGGGCTGGTGGGTCTGGATTTCCACTGCGACGGGTCGGACCTGGTGGGGCTGATGTGTCTGCAGACCGGCGTTTCAGGCGGGTTGTCAGCGGTTTGCAACTCCGTGGCGCTGCACAACCGGCTGGTCCGTGAACGCCCGGACCTGGCCGCCGAACTCTACAAACCCCAGCCGTTCGACTATCGGGGGGAGCAGGCGCCCGGCAAGCCCGGCTGGTATCTGATGCCGGTCTTCACGCGCCACGGTGACCGGTTGTTCGTGCGGCTTATCCGGCCCTATATCCTGGCTTCCCAACGCGATCCGGATGCCCCTCGCCTGACCGACAAGGCTGTCGAGGCGCTGGCCTGGATGCAGGACCAGGCGGAGGGCGGCGGCTACTCCGTCATCATGGATTTTCTGCCGGGCGACATGCAGTTCATCAACAACTACCACGTGCTGCACGGCCGCACGGCCTATGAGGACGACCGCGCCGCCGGCAAGGTCCGCCACCTCAAGCGCCTCTGGCTTGAAACCGAAGTGCTGGCGGATCGCCCGCCGCAGTTCGTCAACCGAATGGGCAGTCACTGGGCTGGCAAGCTCACCGTCAGCCGCATGGACACCACCGTATGAGCTCGCTCGTTGTGCGCACCGACCGCAACGGGTGCGCCACCCTGACGATCAACCGGCCGGACAAACTGAACGCGCTGAACGTCGAGGTCTTCGTTGAGCTGGACGCGCACGTGAAGGCTCTGGCCGGCCAGACCGATACTGTCGGGCTCGTGATCCTGCGCGGGGCCGGGCGCTGCTTTTCGGCGGGGCATGACCTCGGGGACATTGCGACGGGCGAGAAACTGCCGCAGCCCTTTTACCAGTCCAAGGTGATCGAACGCTTGGCGGGGCTGCCGCAGCCTGTGATCAGCGCCGTCCACGGCCACTGCTACACCGGCGCCCTGGAATTGGCCCTGGCCGGCGACATCATCTTCGCCGCCGAGGGGGCGAAGATGGCCGACACCCACGCCAAGTGGGCGCTGACCCCGGTCTGGGGCATGAGCCAGCGGCTTCCCCGCCGCGTGGGGACCTACCGGGCGCGCGAACTGATGTTCACCTGTCGCACGGTGGGGGGCAGGGAGGCGGCGGAGATCGGATTGGCCGACGTCTGCGTCCCCGACGCGGAATTCGACGCGCGACTTGAGGTCCTGGCCGACCAGATCCTCGCCAACTCCTGGTTCAGTCACCGCGCCAACAAGCGCCTGCTGGTCGACACCGATGGCCTCCCGCAATCCGAAGGTCTCGCCCACGAAATCTTCCGCGGCCAGGGTCGGGGCCCCGACATGGAGGCGCGAATCGCTGGCTTCCAGAACAAGACGGTCAAACAAGGCTGAAGGCCAAGCTTGTTAGCCGATTTTTCAAAGCTCTTCCCTAGCGTTGCGGCGTCAAGGGCACGGAGCTTTTAATGACCTCGATATCGGGCAGCCGAAGGCTGCACTGCCTGATCTACTGCAGCCGCCGGAAGATCAACTCGGCCCACCTTGACCACGAAATCAGCGAAGTTGTCCGCAGCTCCATCCGCAACAACCGTGAGGCAGCGATCACTGGGCTTCTGCTGGTCCACGAGGGCTGGTTTCTGCAGGCCCTCGAGGGGCCCTACGAGCCGGTGATAAACACTTACAACCGGTTCCTGAGCGACCCTCGCCACGAGGCGAACAGGGTTTTGTCGGCGGCGCCAGCCGAGCGCCGTTCCTTCGGCGACTGGAACATGTGCGCGCGGCGGATAGGTCCGGCAGATGACACGATCCTGGACGCTCTACAGTGTCGGCGGACCTTCGCGCCGGCGACCTTCTCCGCGGCGTCTGCCTTACGTCTCCTCAAGGCGGTGCGCGGCATACAGGCCCGCACAGAAGTCTCCGCGCTGAGCTGACGGGCGCTGGGCGCGGCGTCCTGGCTTACACAGCCGCATGGCGCGAACGGTCGGATCGCCCCATAAGGGCCCGATGAGTCAGGCGCTTGTCAAAGCTGAGCTTTCGCCCTTGGACGCAGCGCGGGACATCCTTCGCCGCACGTTCGGCCACGCCGACTTCCGGGGACTGCAGGCGGATGTGATCGCCGAGATCCTGGCCGGGCGCAGCGCCATGGCCGTGCTGCCCACAGGGGGCGGAAAGAGCCTCTGTTACCAGATCCCAAGCCTGATGCGGCCGGGTCTCGGCCTAGTGGTCTCGCCCCTGATCGCGCTGATGACCGATCAGGTGGCGGCGCTGGTCCAATCGGGGGTCGCCGCCGCGCGGCTCGACAGCAATATCGAACCGGAGGCCAAGGCCCAGACCTGGGCGCGGATCGAGGCGGGCGGACTGGATGTGCTCTACGTCTCGCCCGAGGGGCTGATGCAGCCCTGGATGCTGGACCGGCTACGCCGCACGCCCCTGGCCCTGATCGCCATCGATGAGGCGCACTGCGTCAGCCAGTGGGGCCACGATTTCCGGCCAGAGTACCGGATGCTGGGGCGCCTCGCTGACCTCTTCCCCGACGTTCCACGTCTGGCCGTGACCGCCACCGCCGACGCCAAGACCCGCGAGGACATCCGCGCCGAGCTGCGCTTGGAAGACAGCGCCGAGTTCGTCGCCAGCTTCGCCCGGCCCGAACTGATCCTGTCGGCGGAGCGCAAGCGTGGCGCCGACAAGCGGGTGATCGAACTGGTCACCGCGCGGCCGGGTCGCTCGGGCGTGGTTTACGCCGGCTCGAGGGACAAGACCGAGACCCTGGCCCAAGCGCTGCGGGACGCCGGCGTGCCCGCCGTGGCCTACCACGCGGGGCTGGATAAGCGCCTGCGCGAGACGCGGCTGACCGAGTTCCTCGAGGCGGACGCCGCCGTGATGGTAGCCACCATCGCCTTCGGCATGGGCGTGGACAAGCCCGACGTGCGGTTCGTGATCCACGCCGACCCACCCGGCTCCATCGAGGCCTACTGGCAGGAGATCGGCCGCGCCGGGCGCGACGGCGAGCCGGCCGAGGGCATCACCCTCTATGGCGCCGCCGACATGAGCTGGGCTCTGCGCCGCATCGGCGAGCGCGAGATGGATGACGCCGTCAAGCAGGTCCAGGTCCGCAAGGTTCGCCAGCTGTACGCGCTGCTGGACGGGGCGGGCTGCCGGGCGGCCACCGTGCGCCGATACTTCGGCGAGGACGGTGTCGAGGTTTGCGGCCAGTGCGACCTTTGCCTGGGCATGGTCGCCACCACGGACGCCACCCAGGCCGCCCAGAAGGCTCTGTCTGCCGCCGCGCGCCTGGGCGGACGGTTCGGGCGGGGCCGGCTGGTCGATCATCTGCTGGCCAAGACCAAGGAGCCCGCCGAGTGGGAGACCGCGCTCTCCACCTGGGGCATCGGCCAGGAGCTGGCCGCGACCCAGTGGCGCGACCTTTGCGAGCAACTTCTGTTCGAGGGGTTGCTGCGCGAGGACCCCAATGACGGTCGCCCGCTAGTGGGTGTGGGCGACGCAGAAGCTGTCCGGGCAGTGTTCCGCGGCGAGCAGCGGGTGATGATGCGCAAGCATCCGGACGGCAAAGAGGACCCCGCCCGCCGGCCCCGAAAGCGCCGCGAGGCCGGCGTGGCCGTCAGTCCCGGCGACCAGCCGCTGTTCGAGGCGCTGCGCGCCTGGCGCACGACCCAGGCCAAGGCCCAGCACGTGCCGCCCTACGTCATCTTCAACGACCGCACATTGACCGAAATCGCCGCGGTCAAACCGACCAGCCGCGCTGCCCTCGAGCGGGTCAACGGCGTTGGCGAAGCCAAGCTGGCCCACTACGGCCAAGCGGTGCTTGAGCTTGTGGGTGGGTTTGTAGCGCCCTCCGACGACCCAGTGACGATCATCGAGCGCGCTCAGGATCTTCGGCGGGAAATGTCGCCGCCCGAGCGCCGGCTCTGGACGCAGCTCAAGGGACGGCAACTGGAGGGATACAAGTTCCGCCGCCAGCACCCGTTCGATCCCTACGTGCTCGACTTTTACTGCCCTGCGAAGAAGCTGGCGATCGAGGTTGACGGCGAAGGCCACAGCATGGGCGACCAGCCCATGCGCGATGCACGCAAAGACAGTTTCCTGAGGCAGCATGGCATGCGCGTCATCCGCTTCCGCGCGGAAATGGTCATGCACGACATGAATGCGGTCGTGCTGACCATTCTCGCAGAACTCGAAGGCTGACTCTCTTCCCCCTTCAGGGGGAAGTGGCCCGATGCCGAAGGCGAGGGTCGATGGGGGAAGTGGGTCCGAACACCCTTCCCCCATCGGCGACTCGCTCCTTCGGAGCTTCGCGCCGCTTTCCCCCGTACCGGGGGAACCGAGCTTAGAACTTCGCCTTCACCTCGACGCCGATCGTGCGCGGGTCATTGACGAAGCCGGTCAGGTTGTTGAAGTCGATGCCGCCTTCCAGGCTGCGGTCGTTGGTGAGATTGCGGCCGAAGGCGGCGATCTCCCAGGCTTCGCCGGCCGCGCGGTAACCAAGCCGCAGACCGCCTTCCAGCAGCTTGTCGTCGCTGTATTCCGCCGACTGATAGAGGAAGAAGTTGATCTTCGAGCGGTAGGCCCAGTCGGTGAACACGAACACCGAGCCCTCCGCCATGGGCCACGAGTAGCCGGCCGTGATGTTGGCGATCCAGCGCGGCGCGTTGGGCAGGCTGTTGCCATCGATCCGCACCGTGCCGGCGATCGGGCCGACCGGGTCGCGCACCGTGCAGCCGCTGCCGCAGGGCTGGGTGAACAGGTTGCGGTCCTGCAATTCGGTGTGGTTGTAGGAAAGGCCTGCGGTCAGGAGCAGCCGCTCGACCGGCTCGGCCTCGGCATTGAACTCGAAGCCGTAGCCGGTGGCCTTGTCGGCGTTCAGCAGGCGGTTGAAGTTGGCGCCGCCGCCGACCGCCGTCACCTGAAGGTCGCTGGCGCGGTAGTAGAAGACGTCGGCATCGAAGCGCAGGCGCCCTTCGGCGGCGGTTCCCTTCACGCCAGCTTCGTAGGACATCACCGTCTCTTTCTTGGCGACGGAGAGGGTGTCTCCGAACACCAGGCGACCCTGGATCGAGGGCGCCCGGTAGCCGCGTGCGACGCGGGCGTAGAGGTTCATGTCCTCCGTGGCGGCATAGGTGGCGCTGACGTTGAAGCTGACGTCGGTCGAGTCCGGGCTGGTGCGCAGGACCCGGGTGTTGGGCGCGCCAAAGGGCGAGCGGGTGCGCTGGGCCAGGAAGTCCTTGCTGTCGTCGGAATAGCGGATGCCGCCGGCGAGGTTCAGCTGCTCCGACAGGTCGTAGTCGACGTTCGCGAAGACAGCCCAGCTCTCGGTCTTCTGGTTCTGATAGGCGCGTCCGTCGAGGGCGCCGCCTGCCAGGGTGTTGAAGCTGTAGCTGTCGATCTTGATGCTCTCGTTGAAGTAGAAGGCGCCGACCGTATAGCCAAGCGCGCCGGTGTCGTTTGAGAGCCGGACCTCCTGGCTGAACTGGCCGTGGAACGGCACGCCATCCGCGCTCTCCGACGGGAACGGGATGAAGCCCGGGCCAAACGGCGGGGCGAACGAGGCGCCGAAGCCACCGTCGATGTCTGCCCGGGAGTAGGTGTCGAGGCGCTCATAGGCGGTGATCGAGGTCAGGGCGGGCATGCCCTCGCCGAAATCGTAGGTGAGCTTCAGGTTGGCGCCCGCCGACTCGACCTTCTGGATGGCCCGGCTCTGGGCGTCCTGGCTGATCACGTCACGCTTGAAGCCCGGGACGAAGTTGTTACTGCCCCGCTGGATGATGTTGGCCCGGAAGACGCGCGGGGTGCCATTCAGGTGCTGGTAGTGCACGTTCAGCAAGGCCGAGAGTTCCTCGGACGGCGTCCACAGGAGCTGGCCGCGCAGGGCGTACTGCTCATAGCCCTCGCTGTCGTTCTTGGCTGCGGTACGGGTGTTGTCCACCCAGTCGCTTCGCCGCTGGTAGAGTGCCGAAAAGCGCCCGGCGAGCACGTCTTTCACGATCGGACCGGAGACCGCGCCCTCGATATTGATGGTGTCGAAGGTGGCGTAGGACGCCGAGCCATAGCCCTCGAAGGTCTGGGTCGGCTTGGCCGAGTCGAACTTCAGCACGCCGGCGGGCGTGTTGCGGCCGAAGAGGGTGCCCTGCGGTCCGCGCAGCACTTCCACCTGATCGATATCGAACAGCGGGAAGCCCTTCAGCACCGGGTTTTCCAGAACCACCTCGTCATAGACGAAGCTCACGGGCTGGCTGGCGTTGATGTCGAAGTCCGTGTTGCCCAGGCCGCGGATGTAGGGGCGCGGGAAGGTCCGGCCGAAGCTGGATTCCAGGGTGAGGCTGGGCACCCGGGCCGACAGCATGCGGATGTCGCCGCCGCCGGAGCGGATGGCGTCCAGCTTCTGGCCGCTGACCGCGGTCACCGACAGCGGGACCTCGTTGATGTTCTCGGACTTCTTCTGGGCGGTAACGATGACCTCGCCCACGGTGGCCGGCGCGTCAGCCGCCGCGGCGGGCAGAGCGAGCGCGAAGGCGAAGGCTGAAGCGGAGACGCCGGCGATCAGCCGGGCGCGCGCGGACGCGAACGTCGTCATGAAGAAGGACCTCTGGTGCTGTTCGACGAAGGGGGAGCTTCGCCTTCCAATTGCCTAGCTACACCAGGCCGCGCGCGTTTGGCTCTGAACTTGACGCCTCTGTCACACTTCTGTCGTCCCGCGTGATCGTTGG
>JANPKX010000447.1:0-2021 GCA_031426235.1 Alphaproteobacteria bacterium
TGGATTCGCTTGCGCTCATGAATATCGTCATGGAGCTTGAGGATCGATTCGATCTCTCAATTCCGTTGGATCGTCTTGCGACCGTGCAGACGGTCGGCGATCTCTCCGAACTGATCAACAAGCTGCGGATGAAGGTTTAACGATGGGGTTGCTAGACAAGCACCTGGGCTATCGCGCCCCGTTGGATGGCATCCGTGCTGCGGGCGCCGATCCATCTTCGGTTCGATTCGACGCTGTCCTTTCGCCCACCGAGGGCGTGCTGGACGGAAAGACCGTGATCCTTCTGGGCACGAACAACTACCTGGGTCTGACCTTCGACCCCGACTGCATCGAGGCGTCCGCTGATGCGGTCCGGAAATGGGGAACGGGCACGACCGGTTCGCGGTTCGCCAATGGCACATTTGCGGGCCACACGGCGCTGGAGACGGCTCTGGCCAAGTTCTATGGCCGCAAGCACGCCATGGTTTTCACCACCGGCTACCAGGCCAACCTGGGCGTCATCTCCGGCTTGGTTGGTCGGGGCGATCACCTGATCCTCGACGCGGACAGCCACGCCTCGATCTATGACGCGGCCAAGCTGTCGGGCGCCGAGGTCATCCGGTTCCGTCACAACGATCCGGAAGACCTGCACAAGCGCCTCCGCCGCATGGGCGACCAGGCGAAGGGCAGCCTGATCGTGGTCGAGGGCATCTATTCGATGATCGGCGACGTGGCGCCGCTCAAAGAGATGGTGGCGGTCAAGAAGGAGATGGGGGCCTACCTCCTTGTCGATGAGGCCCACTCGATGGGCGTGCTCGGCGAAAAGGGGCGCGGACTGGCCGAGGCGGCCGGTGTCGAGGACGACGTCGACTTCATCGTCGGCACCTTTTCCAAGAGCCTGGGCGCCGTCGGCGGTTTCCTGGTTTCCGACGAGGATAACTTCGACCTGCTCCGCATCGTCAGCCGGCCGTACATGTTCACCGCTTCGTTGCCGCCGGCGGTGATCGCTTCCACCCTCACGGCCCTCAAGCGGCTCGAAGAGGACTCCAGTCTGCGGGTTCAGCTCCAGGCCAACGCCGACCAACTGTGGAATGGCCTGCGCGACATGGGCTATGCCGTCGGACCGCACGCCAGCCCCATCACCGCGGTCGTGATGCCGGACCAGGCGATGGCCGTGACGATGTGGAACGCCCTGCTGGCCCACGGGATCTACCTCAACCTGGCCATCCCTCCGGCGACGCCAGAGAACAAGTCCCTGCTGCGGTCCAGCGTCAGCGCCGCGCATACGTCGGCGCAGATTACCAAGGTGCTGGCGGTGTTCGAGAAGCTGGGCATCGAGTACGGGTTGCTTCAGCAGCCCCGGCGCGCCCGCGCCTGACGCGATCGTAGCTCCAGCCACGCACCCGGCGCTGCAAGAAACGGGTGCCGCTCGCGAAAGGGCGTTACGGCGATCTCTACGCCCGTGTGGCGCGCGATCTTGTAGGCCGCATATCGCGCCGCGCCGTGGAAGGTGAAGGCGGCCTTGAGAATTCGCGCCATGTTGAGCGGCTTGCCCATCAGGCTGCGCAGCGTCCAGCCGGGCAGGTCCAGCCGTTCGGGCGTCAGCGTGCCCTCGACGTCTCGGAACGCGATCCCGCCGGCTTCCCAGGCCAGTGGCAGAAGGTCTGAGTAGCGCTCCGCAGCATCCGCAAACACCGTGTCAGCGCGGTCGGTTGTCTCGACCCGAAATTCGGTCGCATAAGTCTTGCGAAACAGAGCCAGCCAGTAGGCGCCTGCGCGCCCCCGGGCCGGCCCCAGGCGCGCCGCGAACCGGGCCGCGGTGATCACCGCAGCCACGCAGGCGTCGGCGCAATCCGCTGAGGCGGCGTCATCAACGGCCCAGACCCGCTGCGCGGGCTGCACGAACCGGGCCCAGATCGTGGTATCCAGCGACCGTGCTTCCGCGGCGCGCCGAAAGGTGCTCAGGGGCAGGGTCGCGACCTTGGCGCGCAGAAGGGCGCCCTTGACGACAACCTCACGGTAGCTCACTTCCGGCCACAGCA
>JANPKX010000448.1:0-6849 GCA_031426235.1 Alphaproteobacteria bacterium
CGCCTCGTAGGCGAAGCGGGCGCGATCGGTCTCGGCCCGGGCGGCGCCGAGTACGAACAGCCCCCGGACCACCGAATCGACTTCCCAGCTCACGTTGAAATTGGCCGAGGTCTGCTCCGACGTGCCGCTGGTGGAGAAGCCCGGAATGTTGGCTACCGTGCCGGACAGCTGCTCGGTTTCGGTGCGCTTCTTCGAGATCGTCGCATCGCCCTGGGGCGTGTACCGCAGCAGGGTGCTCGCGCCCTGGGCCCTCGCCTCCGCGATCCTCGAGCGGGCCGTGCGCACATCGGGGTTGCGCGCCAGCGCCTGTTCGATCAGGCCGGTCAGCTCCGGATCCTCGAACGTCGTCCACCACTGGTCGAGCGCCAGGGCGCCCGCGGGCGGCGCGGCGGGGGCTTCAAAGGCCGCCGGCAGGGCCACGTCGGCCTTGCGCGCACTGGCGCAGGCGCTCAGGCCCAGAAGGCACAGACTGGTCAGGACGGTGAAGGCGGAACGCGGGAAGGGCATGGGAACTTTGCTGCTCGGCGGGCTTGGACGGCAATCGATGCACCGGGCGAAGATCGTCCTGATCCTCACCCGACCCCCTACCCGCCGCCTCCGCAAAGCCTCTCCGGGCTTCTACGAACGGGCGTTTGCCCGAAACTCCGTATGATGTAAAGGGTTTTGCATGCGGTTCGATATCTCATGACCCGGAACCGGGACCCCGACGATCCGCGCGAGCGCTTCGAGCGACTCTGGGAGCGCGACGAGCCGGTCCGGCGGGGTCCCAAGCCGCGGCTCTCGACCGAGACCGTCGTGCGCGCCGCCATCGCCCTGGCGGACGCCGAGGGGCTGGGATCGCTCTCCATGCGCCGCGTAGCCGAGGCAGTCGGGGTCTCGCCGATGTCGCTCTACACCTACGTGCCGTCCAAGGCCGAGCTGGTGGACATGATGTTCGACCAGATCCTCGGCGACACCTCCGACCCGGATGCGACGGTGGTGACCTGGCGCGACAAGCTGACCTTCATTGCGCGGGAGCGCTGGGCCTCGAGCGAGCGACACCCCTGGCTGCTGGACGTCGCCATGCACCGCCCGCCCTTGGGGCCCAATGTGATGCGCAAGGCGCAGGTGATGCTGAGCGCGCTGGATGGCATGCACCTGGGGCCCGAGGAGGCTTCGCTCGCGGCCGAAACGCTGCAGGACTACATCACCGGCGCCCTGCGCGCCGCGCGGGAGGCGCGCCAGGCGGAGGCCCTCAGCGGGCTCTCCGACGAGGCCTGGTTCGACCGGGTCAGCCCCGTCCTCGCCCGCCGCCTCGACCCTCGTGACTACGATGCGCTGAGCCGGATCAGCGAGGCGCGGCGGCGCCAGGCGCATTCCCCGGGCCACGCCGCAGCGCGTTTCGAGTTCGGGCTGCAGCGCGTGCTGGACGGCCTGGAAACCTACATCCACAGGCGGAATGGCGAGGCTGGATAAAGGTTTCGCGCCACTCTAGGGTCTCGCAAATTCCCCCTCATCTCGCGTGATCCCATGAAAAGCCTGCTTTGCGGCGCCGCCGTTTCCGTATTTCTCACCGGCTCGGCCGCCGTCGCCTCGCCCGTGGATGCGGGGCGAATCCTGACGGACATCAAGGTGCTGTCGTCCGACGCCTATGAGGGCCGCGGCCCCGCGACCGCCGGCGAGACCAAGACCGTCGCCTACCTGATCCAGCAGATGAAGGCGGCAGGGCTCGAGCCGGCAGGCGACCCGCTAACCGGCGGCGGGCGCGCGTGGACCCAGGACGTGCCGCTGGTGCGCTCGGCCGTGCGCGGGCCGGTCAACGTCTCCGTGAACCTCGCCGGCGCCGCGCAGACCTGGACCCAGGGGTCGGAAATCGCCATCCGCGCCACCCTGATCGGCGATCGGCTCAGCGTGAAGGATGCGCCGGTCGTGTTCGTCGGCTACGGCGTCAAGGCGCCTGAGCGAGGCTGGGACGACTTCAAGGGCGTCGACCTCAAGGGCAAGGTCGCCCTGGTCCTGGTCAACGATCCCGATGTGGAGGGTGGCGAAGGCGACTTCGGCGGCCAGGCCATGACCTACTACGGCCGCTGGACCTACAAGTTCGAGGAGGCCGCGCGACAGGGCGCCATCGGCTTCCTGGTGATCCATGAGACCGGTCCGGCGTCTTACGGCTGGGCGACGGTAAAGAACTCCAACACGGGCGATGTCTTCGATGTCGTGCGTCCCGATCAGCGGACCCGGCACGCCCCCCTCGAGGGCTGGATCCAGCGCGACGCCGCCGCGGCCTTGGCCGGAGCCTCAGGCCTCGACTTCGAAGCGCTGAAGGCAGCCGCCCGCACACGCGCGTTCCGGCCGGTGGAACTCAAGGGCGTGACCTTCTCCACGGATTTCGCCGTCGCGTCCGAGACCGTGGTCTCCAAGAACGTCGTCGGCGCCCTCCGGGGCGCGAAGCATCCGCAGGAGCGGGTGATCTACACCGCCCATTGGGACCACCTGGGCGTCGGGCTGCCGGACGCCAAGGGCGACGCCATCTACAACGGCGCGGTCGATAACGCCTCGGGCATAGCCTTGCTGCTGGAGTTGGGGCGCGCCTCGGCCAAGGCGCCTCGGCCGCAGCGCAGCTTGGTGTTCCTGGCGGTCACCGCCGAGGAACGTGGCCTGTTGGGCTCGGAATACTATGCCGCCAACCCGCTCTATCCCCTCGCCACGACGGTCGGCGTCCTGAACATGGATAGCGTGGGCGCCAATGGCCTGGCCCGCGACTTCTCCACCTCGGGCAGCGCGCCGCTCTCCCTGCAGGATGACCTGATCGCCGTGGGCAAGGCCCAGCGCCGCCGGTACAGCCCCGACTCGGCCCCCGCCGCGGGCCTCTTCTATCGCTCGGACCACTTTACTTTCGCCAAGGCGGGCGTCCCGGCCCTATCCTTCAAGAGCGGGCAGGACCTGGTTGTGGGCGGCCGCGCGGCGGGCGATGCCTGGCAGGCGGCTTACACCCGCGACCGCTACCACCAGCCCGCCGACGAGTTCGACCCGAACTGGGATCCCAAGGGCTTCGTCGCTGACGCAAATCTGCTGTTCGATCTCGGCCAGCAGCTCGCCAACAGCCGCACCTGGCCCGAGTGGAAGGCCGGCTCCGAGTTCAAGGCCGAACGCGACAAGACGGCGGCGATGCGGCAGTAGGACAGAACAACTTGAGAACGATCCCGGCTGACGCTACCACGGTCGCTCAGGTTCGAGGGAGGTCCCGATGTCCCAGTCCGGCAAGATCCGATGCGGCATTGGCGGGTGGACGTTCGAGCCGTGGCGCGGGGTGTTCTATCCAGACAAGCTCAGCCAGAAGCGCGAACTGGAATATGCCTCCCGCCACCTGACGGCGATCGAGATCAACGGCACCTACTATTCCAGCTTCAAGCCGGACAGCTGGGCTAAGTGGCGCGAGGCGACGCCGGAGGGCTTCAAGTTCGCGGTCAAGGCCTCGCGCTTCTGCGTCAATCGCAAGGTGCTGGCCGACGCCAAGCCCTCGATGGAGATCTTCCTGAACCAGGGCCTGACCGAGCTGGGCGACCGGATGGGGCCCATCCTGTGGCAGTTCATGGCCACCAAGAAGTTCGACTACGACGACTTCGCCGGCTTCTTCGACCTGCTGCCGGAGAAGATCGGCGACCAGAAGGCCCGGCATGTCATCGAAGTGCGCAACGCGACCTTCAACGATCCGAAGTTCGTCGGCCTGTGCCGCGACCGCGGCCTGGCGATCTGCAATTCGGAGAGCGAGAAGTACCCCCTGATCCCCGACGTCACTGCCGACTTCGCCTACCTGCGCTTGATCTCGGCCAGCGACGAGATCCCCAACGGCTATGGGCCGGCTGATCTGGACCTGTGGGCGGAGCGCCTCAAGGCCTATGCCCAGGGCCGGGTGCCCGGCGACTTCACGCCCGTCGACCGCACCGGCCCGCCCGAGGGTCCGCGCGACGTCTATGCCTTCGTGATCCACGAGGGAAAGGTGCGGGCGCCGGCCGCGGCGATGGAGTTCATCAAGCGCGTCGATCCGGAATTCCGCCCCGCCTGGCCTTGACCGACCCGGCGTCAGGGCGCCGTTGTGGGCGCAACAAGCATTCCTGGGAGACGCCCGATGGCCGAGAACTTCACCGCCCAAGACATCATGTACCGGCCCGGCCTGATGAAGGGCCAGCGGATCCTGATCACCGGCGGCGGCACCGGCCTGGGCAAGGTCATGGCCGAGGCCTGCGTGATGCTGGGCGCCGACGTCTACATCTGGGGCCGCCGCGGCGCGGTCATCGAAGCGGCGGCGAAGGAGCTGATGGACGCTCACCCGGGCGGCGGCAAATGCGTCGGAATGGCCTGTGACATCCGGGTGCCCGAGGCGATCCATGAGGCCATGGACACCATCTGGGCGGACGGCGCCCTGACAGGCCTCGTCAACAACGCCGCCGGCAATTTCATCAGCCGGACCGAGGACCTGTCGCCCCGCGCCTTCGACGCCATCGCCAACATCGTGTTTCGCGGCTCGTTCTTCGTGACGCTCGACATGGGCAAGCGCCTGCTGGCCGAGGGCAAGCACGCCTCGGTCGTGTCGATCCTGACCACCTGGGTCTGGCATGGCGGGCCGTTCACGGTGCCCTCGGCCATGTCGAAGGCCGGCCTCAACGTCATGACCCAGTCGCTGGCCGTGGAATGGGGCGGGCGCGGCATCCGCTTCAACGCCATCGCGCCGGGCCCCTTCCCCACCGAGGGCGCCTGGGCGCGGCTGAACCCCGGCAGCACCGAGGCCACCGGCGGCGGCCCGCCCCCGGTCCAGGACCCGACCATCCCGCTGGACCGCAACGGCGAGATGCGCGAGCTGGCCAACCTCGCCGTCTATCTGCTCGACCCGGGCTCGGCTTACGTGAACGGCCAGACCATCGCCATCGACGGCGGCGGCCACCTGCGGGGCGGCGGCGGCTTCTCCCGCCTGGCCGAATGGGGCGACGCCGAGTGGGAGCAGGCCCGCAACGCCATCAAGGGCGCCAATGAGAAGGACCGCGCCGCCCGCACGGTGTGAACCGGAGCACGCCCGCCGCGTTCGCCCTTTCCCCTTGCCGTCAACGTCAACTGCCTAGAGAATGACGCGCGTCACTTTTGCTTTGTGAGTTTCCCTTGGCCGACGACGCCTTTCTCCCGACCGGCAAACGCGAACAGACGAAGGTCCAGAACCGGCTGGCGATCCTGGACGCCGCCCGCGAGGTGTTCGGCGAGCTGGGCTACGAGCAGGCCACGGTGCGCGACATCATCCGGCGCACCGGCCTGGCTGCCGGCACCTTCTACAACTACTACCGCTCCAAGGAGGAGGTGTTCGCCGCCCTCGCCGACGACGGCGCGCGCCGCTTCGCCCCTGTGCTCAAGGGCCTGCGCGGGCGGGGCCAGTTCGACACCTTCGTGCGCGACGCCATCGTCGCCTATTTCGAGTTCATGGCCGAGGAACACACCACCTGGGCGGCGCGTCGCCCCCCGGGAGAGCCGCACGTCTCCGTGCAGGGCGAGACGCCGGAGATGGCCGCCGTCTTCGCCGAGGTGAAGGACGCGATCGAGGATGCGGTCGCCCGGGGCAACGGCCCGGTGGCCGACACCGAATACATGGCCGCCTCGTGCATCGCCGTGGCCCGCGAGGTCTGTGACCGCATGCTGGCGCGACGGCCGATCGACACGGCCGCCGCGGCCGACTTCGCCGTCGCCATGATCCTGGATGGCCTCAAGGGCCTGCCGGGAGCCGCCCGCTGATGCGCGCACTCGTGGTGGAAGTCTTGCTGCCCGACTACGCGGGGTGCCGGGTGAAGGACATTCCCACGCCGCAGCCCGGCCCCGGCGAGGTGCGCATCCGCGTGCGCGCCGCCGCCGTCAACTTTCCCGACCTGATGCAGACCCGGGGCGAGCACCAGCACAAGCCGACCGTGCCCTTCGTGGGCGGGCTGGAACTGGCCGGCGAGATCGACCAACTGGGCGAGGGCGTCACCGGCTGGGCGCTCGGCGATCCGGTGGTCAGCGGCGGGCGCGGCGGATTCGCGGAATACGCCATCCTGCCGGCCGCCATCCTGCGCCGCAAACCCGCGAACATGACCTTCGGCCAGGCCGCCAGCTACCCAGTCTGCTACCTGACCGCCTACGTCGCGCTCAAGCGCTGCGCCGACGCCCAACCCGGCGAATGGGTGCTGGTGCACGGCGCGGCGGGCGGCGTCGGCCTGGCCGCCGTGGACTACGCCAAGCTGCTGGGCTGCAGGGTGATCGCCGCCTCGGCGTCGGACGAGAAGCTGGCGGTGATCGAACGCGAGTACGACGTCGACGCCACGGTCAATGTCACCTGCGGCTTCCGCGAGCGGGTGAAGGCGATCACCGGCGGCCGGGGCGCGGACGTGATCTACGATCCCGTGGGCGGCGATGTCTTCGACGAGAGCGTGCGCTGCATCGCGTTCGGCGGCCGGCTGCTTTCCATCGGCTTCACCTCCGGACGTCTGCCGGTGCTGCCGGTGAACATCGCCCTGATCAAGGGCTTCTCGGTCCATGGCGTGCGCGCCGGCGAGTACGGCCGCCAGTTCCCCGACAAGGGCCGCGAGAACAACGAGGCGATCTGGAAGCTGGCCGAGGACGGGCGGGTCCAGCCCCGCGTCGACGCCGAGTACCCGCTGGACGGCTGGCGCGAGGCCTTCGAAACCCTCGCCCAGCGCAAGGTGGTGGGCAAGACGATCATCCGACCGGACCTGTGAGCCAGCACCGCACCCGCATCATCAGGGGCCGGACCTGACACTGCCGATCCTTCTCCCCTTGCGGGAGAAGGTGGGCCGCGACAGCGGCTCGGATGAGGGGGCGACGGCCGCTTCC
>JANPKX010000449.1:0-5401 GCA_031426235.1 Alphaproteobacteria bacterium
GGCGGGCCGGGGCGTGTTGGCGATGGCGGCCAGCACATCAGTGGGCACGCCGATGCCGGTGATGCCCCAGTGGCCGATCTTGCCCGCGGCCTTCAGCGCCTCGAACGCCGGGATCACCTCGCCGACGTACAGCGACCATGACGTGCCCATCTGGTCGCGGCGGTCGTTGCCGTGGGCATAGACGAAGTCATCCGCATGGATGTTGGAGTGCAGGAAGAAAAGATCCACGCGGTCCAGGCGCATGGCTTTCAGACTCGCCTCGAGCGAGGCGGTCAGACCCGGCCCGATCTGCGCGGCGGGCGCCGAGCCGATGGCGCACTTGGTGGTGAACGTCAGGTGGGCCGGCGGTCGGCCGCCGAAGGCCTCGCCGATATTGGCCTCGCAGGCGCCGTACATCGGCGCCGAATCGATCACGGTGATTCCAGCGTCGACGGCCGCCGTAAGAGTGGCGATCGCCTCGTCCTTGCTGGTTTCGCCCCAGACCTGGCCGATACCGCCGCCGCCAAGGGTCAGCCGGCTGACCTCGCCCAAGGGGCCTAGTGTCGCGCTTTGCATGATGATCTCCCGTGCTGCCCCGGCTTAGCATTCCCTTGCGGTGACTTCGAACACCCGGTTTCATGCGGGCGGGCGAGACGCGGAAACCGCGCCGCCAGGAAGCGCCGGGAGGAACAACGGTTTGTCAGCCTATAAGGGTGTCCGCATCGCGGATTTCAGCCAGGGCATGGTCGGGCCGATGGCCGCGATGATGCTGGGCGATCTGGGTGCGGAGATCGTAAAGGTCGAGCCGCCGGGCGGGGACCGCTGGAAGGCTCGCGCGGGCTATCAGGCCTGGAACCGCAACAAGCAGGTGGTGACGCTCGATCTGGATGCGCCTGCGGGAATGGCCCAGGCGCGCAGTCTGATCGCCGGGACTGACGTGGCGTTGTTCGACTTCGCGCCGAGCCGGATGGCAGCGTTGGGGTTGGGTGGCGAAGCGCTGACCACGGCGCACCCGGGCCTGATCCACGCCTGGATGCCGCCCTACGGGACGTCCGGGCGCTGGAGCGAGCTGCCCGCCCGGCATAGCCTGCTCGCCGGCCTCACGGCCATGCCCTTTCGCCAGGGCGCGTGGGGCGACACGCCGGTCCACATGATCCTGCCCATCGCCTGGTCGTCGCAGGCGGTGCTGGGTGCGGGGACGATCGGCGCGGCGCTGTTCGAACGCGCCCGCAGCGGGATGGGCCAGGCGGTCACGATCAGCGGCCTGCACGGCTCAGCCGAGTGCGCGCCGCCGATGCGGTTCGAGCGGATCGAGCCGCTGCCGCGTGGCATTCCGCCGGGCGCCAACCCCCGTTACCGGCTCTACAGGTGCGCTGACGGCGAGTGGTTCTTCCTCGGCACCCTGTTTACCAACTTCTACCGAAAGGCGTTCGAGGCGCTCGAGCTGGGCGACCTGTTCGACGTGCTGGAACAGGACATGGTCGCGGCCCGCGAGCTGCTGACGGGGATTTTCGAGACCCGGCCGCGCGATGAGTGGCTTGAGCTGTTGAAGGCCAACGACGTGCCCTGCGGCCCGGTGAACCGGCGCGAGACCTGGCTCGGCGGGCCGATCGTGGCTGAGGCGGGCATGCGCCTGACCTTCGATCATCCGGAGCTGGGTGAGGTGGCCATGCCAGCCCCGCCGGCCCGGTTCAGCGCCACGCCGGCGAAGGTGCGCGGGCTGCCAGCGGCGACAGATGCGCTGCCGTCGTGGCCCGCCAGGCCTGCGATCCCGCCACAATCCGCGCCGACCACGCCCCCGCTGGCCGGCATCAAGGTGCTGAACCTGGGCACGGTCATTGCGGGCGCCTACGCCGGAACCCTGCTGGCCGCCATGGGCGCCGAGGTGATCAAGATCGAGGGTCCGGAGGCTGATCCTTTCCGGTCCGACGGCTCCCAGTTCCTGGTCTACAACCGGGGCGTCCGGGGCCTGGGCCTGGACCTGAAGCAGACCGCCGCGCGCGATACGTTCCTCGAGATGGTGCGCTCCGCCGACGTGGTGATCGACAACTACCGTCTGGGGGTTCGTGAGCGGCTGGGCATCACCTATGCGGCGCTCAAGGCGATCAATCCGCGGATCATCTCGTGCTCGATCAACGCCTATGGGGACACCGGCCCCTGGGCGGCCCTACCGGGGTTCGACCCGCTGATGCAGGCCCAGGGCGGGATGATGGCCGCGCAGGGCGGCGAGGACGACCCGGTACTCTACACCATCGCCGTCAACGACATCGCCACAGCCGCCGTGGTCAGCGCCTCGGTCGTGGCGGCCCTGAATGCCCGCGAGACGACAGGCGAGGGGCAGGAGATCGTCTCCAGCCTTCTGGCCCAGAGCCTGCTCTACCAGTTGGGTGAGATGGTCGAATACGCGGGCCGGGCGCCGAACGACCTGGGCGGACGTGACTGCCTGGGGCCGACCGCCGCGCACCGGTACTATGCCTGTGCCGATGGGTGGTTGGGTGTGGCCTGCGAGACCGATGCGGAGGCTGACGGCATTAGCCGCGTGCTGAGCCTCGATCTCGGCCCCGCGCCGGCCTCGGCGCCGCGCGATGGTGAACTGGCCGAGCGAATCGAGGTGGCGCTGGCCGGACGCGCTCGGGACGAGACAGTCGAGGCCCTGCTGGCCGCCGGCGTCCCGTCAGCCCCCGTGCGCCGCTTCGACGAGGCGCTGAGCGATCCCTGGCTCTGGGAGAACGGCCACATGGCGCCGTGGGCGCACCCCCGGCTGGGGCCGGCGGTCAGCGCCCGCACCTATGGCGACTTCAGCCGCACGCCCGGCGGATTCACCTTGCCGACCCCCGACCTGGGCGAGCACACCCGCCAGGTACTGGCGGACTACGGCGTGACGGCGGAGCGCATCCAGGCGCTAATGGCCACCGGGGCGGCGTTCGTGGCCGCCTCAGCCTGACGGCGAGATCCGCCGCGTCATGGTCCGGACGATCCAGGCGTGGACCGCCCGGATCGAGGGCAGGCGGGCGATGTCGCGGTGGACGATCAGCCAGGGTTGGCGGCTCGGCATGCCGCGGGGACCCGGAATTTCCACGAGGCCGGGCTCACAGCTCCCGAACATCACCGGCAGGGTGGCGATCCCCGCGCCCGCCAAGGCGGCCGTGACCAGGGCGCGCGTGCTGGCCGTGCGCAAGGCCAGAGCGCCTGACAGCCCCTGTTCTCGCAGCCATTCCAGTTCGGGGATCCGGCCGTAGCTTTCGTCGTAGCCGAGCAGGCGCTCGCGCCGAAGGTCGATCCCGGCCGGGTCGCGCCCGCCAAGGTAGGCCGGCGCGGCGTAGAAGTTGCTGCGGATCTCGGGGAGCCGGCGGCCGATAAGACTGGCGCCTTCCGGTCGCGACATGCGCACCGCCAGATCGGCATCCCGCCCGGCCAGGCTGACCAGGCCTGCCTGGGACTGCAACTGCACCGGAACCTCGGGGTGGCTGGCCCACAGTTGCGGCAGCGCCGGGGCCAGGATGTCCGACACCACCAGTTCCGTCGCTGAGACCCGCACGGGTATCACCGTGTCGCCGGACCGGAGCGCCTCGGCGGCGCGTGAGACGCGGGCGATCTGGTCCGCTAACGGCACGCCCAGCGCGGCCAGCCGTTCGCCCTGGACCGTCAGCCGAACACCGTCGGCTCGGCGGTCCACCAGGGTGAGGCCCGTTGCGATCTCGAGCGCTTCGATGCGCCGGGATACCGTCGAGATCGCCACGCCGCGGCGCTTTGCGGCCGCGCTTAGCGTTCCAGCCTGTCCAAGGGCTACCAGGTCGGCAAGGTCGCGCGGGTCGAACATGGTCGCGCATCGTATTGCAAAAACCGAAAACCGTCTTCCGGTCTTGCGAGTTCCGGGAGTTCAGAGGGCGGCCTAGCTTGCTTTAAGGCTTCCCAAGGAGATCCCATGTTCCATAAGACCTTCGCCGCTGCCAGTCTTCTCCTGGCGATCTCGACCGCCGGTGCGGCGCTCGCCCAGCCGGTCGCCGTCGTCGTCGTCATCAAGACGCCGCCACCGATCACACGGCCAATCCTGGAGGGCGAGTTCCGCAAGGCGGCGCCGACCTACCAGAAGATTCCGGGCCTGATCCGCAAGTACTTCACCGCCACTGGCGACACCTTTGGCGGCATCTATCTGTGGAAGGACCGGGCCGCCGCCGAGGCGTGGTTCTCGGACGCCTGGCGCGCGCGGGCGAGGACGACCTACGGCAGCGAGCCTAGCGTGTCATACTACGATGCGCCCCTGATCATCGAAGGCGCCAACGTCGGCGGCGCGCCCTGATGCGCCAGCTGACGTTCCTGGACCGAGGCCGGTTCGAATGGCGCGACGTCGCACCGCCGCGGGTCGCGGATCCACGGCATGCCGTGGTGCGGCCGCTGGCGGTCGCTCGATGCGATCTGGACCTCTACATCGCGACAGGCGTCGTGCCGTTCCGCGGCCCCTTCGCCTTCGGCCACGAGGCCATCGCCGAGGTGGTGGACGCCGGCGAGGCGGCCGGCGTCGCGCCGGGGGACCAGGTGGTAGTGCCGTTCCAGATCTCATGCGGGCGTTGTGACACCTGCCGGCGCGGGCTCACGGCCTCGTGCGAAGCGGTTCCGAAGTACGCCGCCTATGGCCTGGCACGGAACGGCGCCCAGGAATTCGGCGGCGCGCTGTCGGACCTGATGCTGGTTCCGTTCGCCGACCACATGCTGGTCCCGCTGCCCCCCGGCGTCGACCCTGTGGCCGCGGCCAGCGCCTGCGACAACATCGCCGACGGATGGCGCGGCGTAGCAGAACATCTGAAGGCGCGGCCCGGCGCCTCAGTCCTGGTGGTGGGAGGCCTGGCGCAGAGCGTGGGCCTCTATGCCGCCGGATGCGCGGTCGCCCTGGGCGCGGGGCGCGTGCTCTACCTCGATGACAACCCCGGCAACCGGCTCAGGGCCGAAGCACTGGGCGCGGCGGCCGAGCCTCTGGGGCTGGACGAGGGACGCGCGCCGGACGAACAGTTCGAGATCGTCGTGGAAGCCGCCGGCCATGCCGCGGGCCTGGGGTTCGCCGTCGAGTCCTGCGCGCCTAACGGGGTGGTGACCAGCGTCTCGATCCACCTGGGCGCCACGACCCCGTTCCCGTTGGGGGGCGCCTACTACAAGGGGCTGACATTCCACACCAGCCGGGTCAGCTCCCGACACGTGCTGCCCGACGTGATGGCCTGCCTCGCCTGCGGCGGCCTGCACCCCGAGCATGTGACCCATCGCATTGAAAGCTTCGAGACGGCCGCCGAAGCCATGGCCGACCCTGGCCCGAAGATCGTGTTTACGCCGAGCCCCTGACCTGTCCTTGTGACGCAAGGTGATCTCGCGCCGGACGCCGGCTCGGCGTATAGGGACGGCATGATCGGTCGTTTGAACCACGTCGGCGTCG
>JANPKX010000450.1:0-3793 GCA_031426235.1 Alphaproteobacteria bacterium
GAACCGGCGGCGCGCGTGTGGAGGCCCAGCGCCTGGGCGTGCCCCTGCTGGCCGAGGTGCCGATCGAAGTGGCCTTGCGCGAAGCCTGCGACGCTGGCCATCCGCTGGCCGCCACAGACAGCGACAGCGCCGCCGCCCGTGCGTTCATCGCCCTCGCAAAGGCCGTGGGCTAGCCCCTAGGGCGCCAGCAGCTGGGCGTCGCGTTCGGCCAGCAGGCGGCGGGTCTCGGTGGCGCGCTCGGCGTTGAGCTTGTAGCCGATCATGCTGGCGGCCCCGAGGGTCAGGAAGAAGATCGGCCCCGCCAGGTAGGCGATGGTCAACCCGTCGATGGCGGCGACGGTGTTGCCGTGGCCCAGCGCCGGATTGTAGCCCAGGCCCTGAAGCAGCGGATAGGTGATCGCCACCGAGGCGGCCACGGCGACCTTGTTGGTCGAGGCGATCAGCGAATAGAGCAGGCCGCCGCGCTCCTTGCCCTGGGTCAGGCGGATGTCGTCGGCCACGTCCGCCACCATGGCGCGGATCAGGGCTCCGAATCCGGCCGCCACGAAGCCACTGACGAAATAGGCCGCCGCGGACGGCGCCAGCTCACCCTTGGGCAGCCACAGCAGGCTGATCAGCGAGACCGAGTAGACCGCGCTGGCGACCATGGCCGCGCGGTGCTTGCCGATTCGGGTGGCGATCCAGCCGGTGGACGGCGCTCCGAACAAGCCAGCCAGGATATAGACCCCCAGCAGGATGTTGGCCTCGCCGGTCGTGAACATCATGCGGTCGCGGCTGAAGAAGAGGAAAAGGGCGGCCATCCAGCCGGGACCCAGCGCCAGGCAGAGGTCGGCCAGCAGGATTCGTGACATGCTGCTGTGCTTGATTAGGTCCAGGTAGTCGCGCAGGCGGAACTTCTGCCCCGGCTGTTCCGGGGCGATGGACTCGGGCGTACGCCAGACCGCCAGGCCGATGCACACCGGGATCAGCACGATCACGTACCAGACCATGGCCTGCACGCCCTCGGCGTCGGTGTGGCCCCGGGCCTCCATCACGATCGGGATAGCCAGCACCCCCAGGGCGCCGATGACGCCCACGCCGCCCATGATGCCGAAGATGCGCGAGCGGGCGTGATAGCTGGTGGCCAGGGTGGCGGCCCAGGCGGTGTGCGACAGCAGCAGCGTCGACAGGCCCAGGTACATGACCAGCAGCCAGGTGATCAGGTAGAGCTCACCCACGCCCGCCCGCGCGTTGGTCAGCATGTAGAGCCCGACCAGCATCAACGGCGCGCCCACCAGGGTCCAGAACCGGAACCGCCCCCAGCGGGTGCGCGTGCGGTCCATGGCGATGCCCAGCATCGGCTCGATCGGGATGTCGATCGTCCGGCAGAAGGCGAAGATGGCGCCCACCGTGGCCAGCGGCACGCCGATGCTGGCGGCGAAGTAGGGCGGCAGGTGGACGGTCAGCGCCAGCACCAGGGCGGACAGCGGCAGGCTCGTCGCGGAGAAGGTCAGGATGCGTCCCAGGGAGAGCGGCGCGTCGTGACGGCTTGCGGTCGGCGCGCTGGACATGGGGGTCACCTTGTTGATGCGGGGGGCGGTGTCTCGTTGCCGGTCAGGCCCTCGAGTGAGGCTGCCGGGTCCATGGCGCTGTCGCGGTCGTCGAGCTGGCGCCGAACATCGGCGGCGCGTTCAGCGTCCAGCCGGTAGCCGATCATGAACGCGGCTCCCAACATCACGAAGACGATCGGTCCGGACAGGAAGCACAGCACCAGCGCCTGGATCGCTTCCGGCGAATTGGCGTCGCCCAGCTTGGGGTCGTAGCCGGCCTGGGCCAGGGCGTTGAAGGTCAGGAAGATGGAAGCCCCGGCGGCGATCTTGGTGGTCAAGGTGGTCATCGCATAGAGCAGGCCGCTGCGCTCCTTGCCGTGGCGCAGGCGAACCTCGTCGGCCACGTCCGCCGTCATGGCCCGCGTGAGGACGTTGAAGCCCGCCGCCAGGAACCCGGTGGCGAACATCGTCGGCGCGGCGAGCCAAAGGTTGCCGTGCGGCAGGACCAGGAAGGTCAGCAGCAGCAGCGAATAGCCTGCCGAACACAGCATGACCGCGCGATGCTTGCTGATCCGCGCGGCCAGGCCGGCCAGGATCGGCGCCCCGGCCACGCCCGCCACGATATAGATCGCCAGCAGGATGTTGGCCTGTCCCGCGGTGAACCCCAGGGCGTCGCGCATGAAGAAGATGTAGAGCGCCGCCATCCATCCCGGACCCAGCGACAGGGCCAGGTCGGCCAGCAGGATGCGGCCCATGCTGGGGTCGACGATCAGCTCCCAGTAGTCGCGCAACCGGAACGGCCGGCTCTCGGTATGCCGCGCCAGGGTCTCGGGCGTCCGCCAGACAACGAGCCCTACCGCCACGGGCGCGAGCGCCAGGATGTACCAGACCATCGCCCGGACGCCCTCGACCTCCGGATAGCCGGACTGCTCCATGAGGATCGGGATCAGCAGCACGCTGACCGCGCCGGCCACGCCGACCGCGCCCATGATCCCGAAGATGCGCGCCCGCTCGTCATAGGTCCGCGCCAGGGTCGACGCCCAGGCCTGATGCGACAGCACCAGGATCGACAACCCCAGGTACATGACGAGCAGCCACGCGACGAGGAACCCCTGGCCCACGCCCGGGCCGGCATTCATCAGCATGTAGAGGCCCAGCATCAGGAAGGGGGCCCCGGCCAGGGTCCACAGACGGTAGCGGCCAAAGCGGGTGCGCGTGCGATCCATCATGATCCCCAGCGCGGGCTCGATCGGCACGTCGATGAACCGGACCAGGGCGAAGGCGGCCGCGACCACCGTCAGTTCCACGCCGATGGCGCCGGCGAAATAGGCCGGCAGGTGCACCGCAACCGCGATCCCCAGCCCGCTGATCGGCAGGCTGGTCGCGGCGAAGGCGAGCGCCACGGTGAGCGGCAGCTTCGATCCGGCGGTCGGGGCGCTGGCGGTCATGCGCTTCAGGTCCTGCGCGCGATCATGCGGGTCGGTTGGCAGGGGCGAGATCTTCGCCGGTCAGCGACTCCAGCGCCGCAGCGGGATCGGCCTCGGCATCGCGCGCTTCCAGCTCCGCGCGGATCTCCGAGTGACGCTGGGCGGTTAGGCGATAGCCCAGGAAGCAGGCCCCCGAGATCATCACGAACACGATGGGGCCGATGATGTAGGCCAGTTCCAGCCCGTGGATCGCCTCCGGCGTGTTCACCGCGCCTTCCTTGGCCTGGTAGCCGACCTGGGCCAGCACGCTGAAGGTCAGGAAGATCGAGGCGGCGCTGGCCAGTTTTCCGGTCGCGGTGGTCATGGCGTACATCAGACCCATCCACTCGCGGCCAGTCTCAAGCCGGATTTCGTCGGCGATGTCGGCGGTGATGGCGCGCATCATGACGGTGAAGCCCGCCGCCATGGCGCCCAAGAGGAACATACCGGGCGCGAAGAGCCAGAAGTTGCCGCTGGGCAGGAGCGGAAGGGCGATCAGGCCCAGGGAATAGACCGTGGTGCAGACCAGGAAGGCGCGATGCTTGCTCAGAACATTGCCCAGCCAGGCGGTGAAGGGCGCGCCCGCGAAACCGGCGGCGATGTAGATCATCAGCAGCAGGTTGGCCTCGGCGGTGGTGAAGCCGCGGCTGTCCTTGAAGTAGAACAGGTAGAGGGCGGCCATCCAGCCGGGACCCAGAGTCACGAAAAGGTCCGCCGCCAGCAGCCGGATGACGTTCGGACGGGCCAGCAGGGTCAAATAGTCGCCGACCTCGAAGCCGGCCTTGTGGTCGCGGGCGA
>JANPKX010000451.1:0-6798 GCA_031426235.1 Alphaproteobacteria bacterium
CCACATCCTATCCACTCCGGCGTCCGGGAAAACAAAGGCTCGCCGACGGAACTGTCGCCGCCGCTGATTCCCAGCACCATCAGGTGCGAACGCTCCGCCAGATAGGCCGCAAGCCGACCTGGATCGACGGTCTCATCGAAGACGTCCTCGGCGACCCGGTCTATCCACCAGGTGTCGCCGGGCCCGATGCGATGGACTTCCGTGTGCATCCGGACAGCTTAGGGCTTGCACCCCCGGCCTGAACAGCGCCACGTTCGGCGGAGGTACGGCGCGTCATGACGCCGATGGGAAGCTTTGCATGGTTCGTTTCGTCGCCGCCCTGATCAGCCTGGCCGCGCTCAGCGCCACGGCTGAGGCCAAGGACCTCACCGTCGCTCCGGGCGGCGACGCCCAGGAGCGCATCCAGACCGCCCTGCTGGACGCCAAGCCCGGCGATACGGTGCGGCTGGCCGCGGGCCGCTTCGAGCTCAGCGACGGCCTGTCGCTGGACGTCGACGACGTGACCGTGGCCGGGGCCGGACCCGAGGCCACCGTCCTTTCCTTCAAGGGCCAGAAGGGCGCCGGAGAGGGCCTGCTGATCACCTCCGACCGGGTGACGGTGCGCGACCTCGCCATCGAGGACACCCGCGGCGACGGCGTCAAATCCAAGGGCGCCGACGAGATCAGCTTCATCAACCTGCGGGTCGAGTGGACCGGCGGGCCGAAGGAGACCAACGGCGCCTATGGCGTCTATCCCGTCGCCTCGACCAATGTGCTGATCGACAAGGTCACCGTGAAGGGGGCCTCCGACGCCGGCATCTACGTGGGCCAGTCGAAGAACATCGTCGTCAAGCGCAGCACCGCCGCCTTCAACGTGGCCGGCATTGAGATCGAGAACTCGATGAACGCCGACGTGTTCGACAACGTGGCCACCCACAACGCCGGCGGCATCCTGGTGTTCGACCTGCCGAACCTGCCGGTGATGGGCGGCCATTCGCACCGGATCTTCAACAATCAGGTGGTCGACAACGACACCCAGAACTTCGCGCCAAAGGGCAACATCGTTGCCAGCGTGCCCACCGGCACCGGGGTCATGGTGATGGCCAACCGTGATGTCCACGTGTTTGGCAACAGGATCTCCGGCAACCGGTCGTCGGCGATCATGTTGGTCAGCTACACCCGCAAGTTCGACGACAAGAGCTACAATCCCCTGCCCCGCGACATCGTGGTGCGCGACAACACCATCGGCCGCAACGCCTGGGACCCGGAGTTCGCGGGCGGCGCCATGGTGGCCAAGATGATGGGCGGATCTCTGCCGCCGGTGATCTGGGATGGCGTGACCACCTTCCCCGGACTTCCGGGCGTGGCCAAGGTTCGCCTCTCGGATGGCCCGGTGCTGAACCTCAACCTGCCCGGCCCCGGCCTGGTCGAACAGGCGCGGCCCAGCGTCGCCAAGACGGTGGGAGACGCGGTGGTCTCTGAGCCGGCCGCGGTCGTTCTGCCGGCGCGGCAGGCAGCCCTTTCCAGATGAGGCGCGCCTTCCTATGACGCGTTGGGTCGCCCTCCTCGGCGCCCTGCTCTGCCTCGGCGCCGCGCCCTCCGCCCCGACCCCAGGCGTGGCGCTGGACGTTGTGCTGGCAGACACGCCTGCCCCCCGCCTGGCTGACTACCGGCTGTTCGCCGACGCCTCGGCGCGGCGCCCCAACGCGGGACTGACCCCCTACGCGCTCAACACGCCCCTGTTCAGCGACTATGCCGAGAAGCGCCGGCTCATCTACCTGCCGCCCGGCAAGGCGGCGGACTGGCGAGCCGACGGCGTGCTCGCCTTCCCGGTGGGCGCCGTCCTGGTCAAGACCTTCGCCTACCCCGCCGACCTGCGCCGCCCGGACGACAAGGTGCGCTACCTCGAGACCCGCCTGCTCATCCACAAAGCGTCCGGATGGGTCGCCCAGACCTACGTCTGGAACGAGGCCCAGACCGAAGCCGTGCTGAAGCGGGCCGGCGCGCGGCTTGAGGCGACCTTCACCGACCTGCGCGGCCAAAACCGTACCGTGGACTACGCCGTGCCCAACCAGAACCAGTGCAAGGAGTGCCATCAGCTCGACAAGACGCTGACGCCGATCGGACCCAAGGCGCGGAACCTCAACGGAATCCTCGTCTATGCGGACGGCCCTGAGAACCAGCTGGCCCACTGGACGCGGCGCGGTCTGCTGACCGGCGCACCGGCGCCTGCGGCCGCCCCGCGCACTGCCCGCTGGGACGATCCAGCCGAGCCGCTTGAGGCTCGCGCCCGAGCCTACCTCGACGCCAACTGCGCACACTGCCACAACCCGCGCGCGGTCGCCTCCAACAGCGGGCTGTTCCTCGGCGTCGAGGAGAGCCGGGCGCCGCAGCTGGGCATTGGCAAGCAGCCGGTCGCCGCCGGGCGCGGATCGGGCAACCTCAGCGTCGGCATCGCGCCAGGCCATCCGGACGCCTCGATCCTGGCCTTCCGCATGGCCTCGAGCGAGCCGGGTGTGATGATGCCGGAGCTGGGCCGCGCGCTAGTGCACGAGGAGGGCGTGGCGCTGATCCGGCAATGGATCGCCGCCATGCCAGCGCGGTGAGCCTGACCCGCCGCACCGCCCTGGGCGCAGGGGTCCTGCTGGTAGCCTTGCCCGCCCAAGCCGGAGTGGCGGACGCCGCCCCGCCAGCCGCCGACGTCGCCGCATGGGTGGCCTACGAAGCTCGGCTGCGGGATCGTTTGTCGGACGCAGCCGGCGGGCGCTTCGACGACCCTGCCGCGCAGGCGGCGCTGAACCTCATAAATCGCGCACGCGCCCGGTCAGGCGCCGAACCGCTCGTCTGGCACGCGCCGATGGCCACGGCTGCCCGCGCCCACGCCGCGGACCTGGCGGCGCGCAACTACGTCGAACACCTGTCGCCCGAAGGCTTCGACCCCAGCCACCGGTTCTGGCTCTTGGATCGCTCGACCATCGGCTCGCCCGCCGAGAACATCGCCTACCATCGGGGTGAGGATGCACCGCGCACCGCTGCCCAGATGATCGAGCAGTGGCGGCGCAGCCCAACGCATTGGGCCAACCTCAACCGCGCGACCCACACCCATGCCGCCTTGGCCCTGCTGCGGCGGCCGGGCCGCGCGTGGCTGGTCGGCCTGTTCGCCCATCCGCTGGCGACGCTGCCCGAGCCCCTGGCCTTCCAGGTTCGCGGTCCCGACGTGGCGCGCGCGCTGCGCAGCCTGCCCGCGGACCTGCGCCCACGCTTGGCGATCCCCCAAGGGGTCCGCCTGGGCAAGGTCGATGGTCCGCCGCCAGTGATGCAGATCACCGCCGTCCGGCGCGCCGGCCTGGGCGCGGTCGACGAGATCGGCGGCCCGATCTTCCTGGTGGGGTCCGATCAGTCTCTGGTGGGATAGAGGTCGTAGGTCCGGCCGCCGACGGTCAGTCGCTCGGTCTTGATCTCCAGCGTCCCGTCGATCCGCTTGTGGCCCCGGGCCACGACCGCCGCCCCCTTCGGCAGCGCCGTCAGCGTCAGGCCGGACCGTTCGATCGCGGCCGGCGGCGCCAGCATCACGTTCCACACGCCCTCGCGCGCCCGCACCTTGAGCACGCCGTGCGGCTGACCAAGGCTCGCGTCTTCCACAACGCCGCTGACTTGGGAGTCCTTATCGCTGTAGTCAGCCCAGCCGTGATGGGCGAAGGCCGCGCCCGCCGACAGGCAAAGGGAGACGGCGATTATGGGAAGCCGGTGTCGTTTCATCTCTGATCTCCTGCCCCCCAGCTCAGCTTAACGGCTCTCGGAGGGGGCAGAAAGGCCCGATTGCCCGACCCCGCGTAACCCCGCTAACAGTGACGGAAAGACTGCCCGGAGCCCTGACCTTGTCTGATCTCTTCGACCGCCTGACCTTCGCGCACGGCCCCCAGATGAAGAACCGCTTCATGCTGGCCCCGCTGACCAACCTGCAGAGCCATCCCGACGGCCGCCTCTCGGACGACGAATTTCACTGGCTGACGATGCGGGCCAAGGGCGGGTTCGGACTGACCATGACCTGCGCGGCGCACGTGCAGGCCGTGGGCCAGGGGTTTCCCGGGCAGCTCGGCGTGTTCGGCGACCAGCACCTGGAGGGCCTGACCCGCCTGGCCGCGGCGCTGAAGGCGGGCGGCGGCCTTTCGTCCGTACAACTGCACCACGCCGGCAATCGCTCGCCGGCCGACATCGTGGGTCAGCCCGTCTGTCCATCCGATGATCCCGCGACAGGCGCGCGCGGCCTGACCACCGGCGAGGTCGAAGGTCTGATCGCCGACTTCGTCGCCGCCGCCGGCCGGGCGGAGAAGGCCGGGTTCGACGGCGTGGAAATCCACGGCGCCCACGGCTACATCCTGGCCCAGTTCCTCTCGCCGAGCGTCAACCAGCGCACCGACCGCTACGGCGGCTCGCTCGAAAACCGCGCGCGGATCCTGCACGAGATCATCGACGGGGTACGTCAGACCACCCGGCCAGACTTCCAGGTCGGGCTTCGCCTCTCGCCCGAGCGCTTCGACCTCCAGCTGATGGAGATCCGCGACGTCGCCCAGGGCTTCATGACCAAGGGCTCCATCGACTATCTCGACATGTCGCTGTGGGATGTCTTCAAGGAGCCGGTCGACGAAGCGTTCCGCGGCCGCACGCTGATGTCCTATTTCACCGACCTGGACCGGGGGCATGTGCGCCTGGGCGTTGCGGGCAAGGTCACCTCGCCGGCCATCGCGCGCCGGATGCTGGAGAACGGCGCCGACTTCGTCCTGATCGGCCGCGCCGCCATCCTCCACCACGATTTCCCGGAGCGGGCCCGCGACCCGAACTGGACGCCGGTCCCCACACCCGTCAGTCCGGCCTACATGCACGGGGAAGGCGTCAGCCCGAAGTTCGTGACCTACCTGCGCGAGACCTTCAAAATGGTCGAGCCGGAACCGGCCTGAAGCGCCGCGGGCTCAGGCCCGCCCGTCGCCCAGTCGAGCAGTTCGACCGGGTGCACCACCGGCGCGTCCAGCACCGGCGCCAGTTGCGCCATGCAGCCGATGTTGCCAGCGGCCACAAGCCGGGCGCCGACCGCGTTGATGTTTTCGGCCTTGCGGTCCCGCAGCCGCGTGGCGATGTCGGGCTGCAGGATGTTGTAGACTCCCGCCGAGCCGCAGCAGAGGTGGCCTTCGGCGACCGGCTTCACATCGAACCCGGCCTGCGTCAGCAAGGCGGGCGGCGCGGTCTTGATCTGCTGGCCGTGCTGCAGCGAGCAGGCAGCGTGATAGGCGACGCTCAGTCCCGTCGGCGTCGTCACCGGCGGCAGACCAATATCGGCGAGGAATTCCAGGATGTCCCTGGCCGGCACGTCCTGGCCGGTGATCCGGCGGTAAGACTTCAGCATGGTCCCGCAGCCCGCCGCCGTGGTGATGATCGCGTCGACCGCGCCGACCTCGGCCCAGGCGTCCAAGTTGCGCCGCGCCAAACCCCGCGCTTCGTCCGCGCGGCCCAGGTGCTCGGACAGCGCCCCGCAACACCCCTCGCCTGGCACGCCAACCACCTCGTAGCCCGCGCGCTCGATCAGCCGTGTCGCGGCGGCGCGGATGTGCGGCGCCAACACCGCCTCCACGCACCCCAGGAGCAGGATCACCCGGCCCCTAGGCCCGGAGCCTGCTTTCCCCGCCCTCTCCCGCTCCGCTTCGCGGTGGGAGAGGGAAGCGGTCGGCGGGACCAAAGCTAGCATGGCCGACATGGCCTTCCAGCCGAGCGTTTCAAACACCCTGCGCAGCGGTTGCGCCAGGCGCCCCAGCGTCATCGCCCACGTCAGCCGCCGCCGATCGGTCAGCACGAACGCGAGCGACCAGCGAAACACCCGCTCCGGCCACGGCCGCACGTGGTGCGCCTCGATGTGCGCCCGCGCGTGATCAATGAGTTGGGCGTAGTCGACGCCCGACGGGCAGGTCGTCGTGCAGGCCAGGCACGAGAGGCAGCGGTCCACATGCGTCACCGTCGAGGCCGGCGGCGGGCCGCCATCCTCCAGCATCGCCTTGATCAGCTCGATCCGGCCGCGCGGGCTGTCCCGCTCATCGCCCAACAGCACATAGGTGGGACAGGTTGCCGTGCAGAAGCCGCAGTGGACGCAGGTCCGGATCGCCTTGGCCGAAGCCGCGACATCCGGATTGGCGAGCTGTTCTGGGGTAAAGGCCGTTCTCATCCCTCGCCTTCCATCCGCCCTGGATTGAGCACGCCCAAGGGGTCGAAGGCCGCTTTCACCCGGGCCTGGAGCGCGCCCAACGCTCCGGCGCGCGGCCCGAACGCCTCCGCGCCGCGCAGGCAAAGGGCATGGCCGCCCAGCTCTCTCACCACCGCCCGCACCCGCGCCGCCGGCTCCTCGGTGACCAGCCACGCCAGGCCGCCAGCCCAGTCGTAGAGCGCGTCGCCTGGCAGGGCGTGGGGCGCCTTCCAGCCCACGGCCGGTGGCAGCGACAGGCGCCAGAGCGGGCGCGGGTCGCCCGCGAACGCCTCAGCCTCGCGGATCTGCCCCCAGAACTCGCGGCTCAGCTCCGCCTCGATTCGCTCGATGCGTCCGACCCCCCCCAGGGCGGCCGCCAGGGTTTCCGCGCGCGCCGCCACCGAGGCCTCGAAGCCCTCCAGCCTGAGGGCGGTGACCGGCATGGCGGCCTTCAACGGCCGGGCCTGAGCGGCGTGGGCCGGCAGGTGGGCCGCGCCCGAGACGTCGAACGGCCCGTTCATGGCCACGCCCATGGCCGCGATCGCGCGCACGTCCGCCAGGCCGAACAGCATCAGGGTGGTCTCGGCCCG
>JANPKX010000452.1:0-1511 GCA_031426235.1 Alphaproteobacteria bacterium
GGCCGGGAGCCACCGCATTGGCGGTGATGCCGTGGGCCGCCTGCTCGATGGCGATCGTGCGGGTCAGGCTCTCCAGCGCTGCCTTGGCCGCCGCATAGCTGGCGCGGAACGGAAGGCCCCGGGTCACCAGGCTGGTGACGCTGACCACCCGGCCGAAGCCGGCGTCGCGCATGTTCGGCAGGATCGCCTGGGTGAGCTGCAGCGCCGGACGCAGGTTGAAGCCGATCAGGTCCAGCATGACGGCCGGATCGACCTCGCCGAACACGTCATGCCGCGCCGCGCCGGCGTTGTTGACGATGCCTACGACTTCGGGGCGTGCACGCAGGCTCGCCGCGAGGGCCTCTAGAGCGGCGGGGTCTCCCAGGTCCGCGGCGATGAACTCGCCCGGGAAGTCACGCCGTCGCCGGGCACGATGCCGAAGTCGAAATGCGGCTTGTCCTGGAAGACCGTCTGCGGCGTGGCCAGGATGATGTCGGTCAACAGGGCGTATTCGGAGTGCAGCAGCACCGGGCCGTTGAGCGCCGAGATGATCGGAACCTCGATGTCGAGGATGTTGGAAAGGACCTTGCGGCCTTCGCGCAGAATCTTGTCGTAGCCGAGCGGGCTGAAGAAATCGAAGCCCTCGGGGTCGATCGAGTCCATGAAGGCATCGCCGGCGCCGGTCAGGATGACGACGCGGTTGTCGCGATCCTCACCGATCTGGTGGAAGAGGTCGACGAACTGCTCGTGGGTGTGACCATTGAACACGAGCTTGCCGCCGCCCGTGTGCAGCATCACTTCGAGCACGCCGCTTTCTGAGCGGCTGAGGCGGGCGTTGGGGAACGCGGCGCGGTAGGTTTCGAACTTGGCCATGGTGGTCTCCGATTGCGGGGCCGGCCGGCGTGGTCGGCGTCGAAGCGAGACCTAGGCCGTCTCACAGCCGGGGAGACGAGGGCTGAAAGCGATAGGATGTATTCCTCGATGGAATAGGTCATCCTGCCCGACAGGGCGATAGACGGGGGAGCTAATGGATCGGCTGGGCGCGATGCAGACGTTCGTGCGGGTGGTCGACACCGGCTCCTTCTCGGCGGCCGCCCGCTGGCTCAACGTCGGCCAGCCGTCCGTCTCCAAGACTATCGCCCAGCTCGAGGACCGCCTGGGCGTCCGCCTAGTGGTGCGCTCGACCCGGGGCCTCACGCCCAGCGAAGCGGGACTGCGCTTCTACGAGCGGGCGCGACGGGCGATCGACGAGGCCGCCGAGGCCGAACTCGCCGCGCGGGGGGAGGGCGCGGGCCTCAGGGGCACGCTCCGCGTCGCGGCCCCCACGACCTTCGCGCGGCTGCACATCGTGCCGTCCCTGCCGGCGTTCCTGGCGACGCACGCGGACCTCGATGTCGAGCTGATGATGGATGACCGGGTGGTCGACCTGGTCAGCGAGGGGGTCGATCTGTCCCTCAGGATGGGAGACCTGCCGGACTCCTCGGCGGTGGCCCGGCGACTGGCGACCGGACCCCGCCTGGTCGTGGCGACGC
>JANPKX010000453.1:0-4253 GCA_031426235.1 Alphaproteobacteria bacterium
GGGACCCATCCAGGACCGCCAGCACCTGGCCGGCGCGCACCGCCTGGCCCTCTTCCACACGCACCTCGACGACGCGGCCGGTCACCTCCGCCGCCACCGTCGCGCGGGTGCGGGCCACCACATAGCCCGACGCGGTGAGCCCGCCCGCAGGCGCGACCACGCGGCCCGGAGCCACGGCCGGGACGGACTCGGCGACCACGGGTTTCGCCTTCGGCGCGGGCTTCAGCAGCCAGCCCGCACCGCCGCCGACCAGCAGGGCGACGGCGGCCGTCGCGGCGATCAGGATGGGGGAGGCTCGGCCGCCATTCCGATCGTCATCATCCCTTGACCGGTCGATGCTCAGCGACCGCAACAGGTCAGACTTGTTGTCGCTCAAATTGCCTTGCCCCTCGCGCGGCCAGCGAAGATGGCGCAGCCGGCCACCAGCTTTTCCCTACGCGCATGGCCGATGTCAAAGGGACTTCCAGCCTTGGCTGTAGAATCTTCCCTAGCCGGCCTGGATCCGCCCCGGCGCGGGAAGCACGTCGAGAAGCTCGATGCGGAACGTGAGCGGGGCGCCCGGAGGGATCTGGCCCGCGCCTTCGTCGCCGTAGCCGAGGTTGGAGGGCACGTAGAGCGTCCATTCGTCACCCGGGCGCATGAGTTGGAGCGCCTCCTGCCAGGCCGGGATCAGGCGATCCAGGGGCATGGCGGCGGGCTGGCCGCGATCGTAGGAGGAATCGAAGACCGTGCCGTCCTCGAGCTTGCCCTCGTAGTGGACCTTCACTTCGTCGTGCGGTCCCGGCTTGAGGCCAGTCGCCGGGCCGGCCCGGACCACGCGATAGGCGAGCCCCGAGGGCAGGACCTTGACGCCGGTCTCCTTGCCGATCCTGGCCATGAAGGTTTTCGACTGTTCGCTCTGGGCGACGATGGGCGCGGGACCCTCGCTGGACGGCTTGGGGGCGCAGGCCGTGAGGGTAAGCAGGGCGGCGGCGGCAATCGCCAGAGAGCGCTTCATCGTGGTCTCGATCCTAAACGACACGGGGCGGATACCCACGATCCCGAAGGGCGTCCATCACCTCCTTGGTGTGCTGGGCGTCGCGGGTCTCGATCATCACGTCGAACTCGGCGCCCTTGGCGGGCACGTCGAGCGCGAGGCGGTTGTGAGCCACCTCGATGATGTTGGCGCCCATCTGACCGATCAGCGCCGCGACATTGGCCAGCAGGCCCGGCCGGTCGTCGCCAATGATCCTGAGCGAAACAATCCGGCTCTCACGAACCAGTTCGCGGGTCAGCACCGAGGCGAGCAGCCGGGTGTCGATGTTTCCGCCGGTGATGACCAGCCCGACCTTGCGGCCGCGGAACTTCTCCGGATAGGCCAGCAGGGCCGCCAGGGACGCAGCGCCCGCGCCCTCCACCACCGTCTTCTCGACGTTGCAGTAGAGGGCGATACCGCGCTCGAAGTAGGGCTCTTCGATCAGCAGCACTTCATCGATCAGCGGGCGCGCCGTGGCGTAGCTGAGATCGCCGACTTCCTTGACCGCGATGCCTTCGGCGATGGTCGAGGCGCCTCCGGCCCGGGCCATGTTGACGCCGCGCATCTTGGCGGTGAACGAGGGAAACATCGCCGGTTCCAGGCCCATGATCTGGATGTCGGGCTTCAGGTGCTTGGCGGCGGTCGCCATCCCGGCGATCAGCCCGCCGCCGCCGATCGGGATCGGCAGGATCTCCAGGTCCGGCGCGTCTTCCAGCATCTCCAACGCCACGGTGCCCTGCCCGGCCATGACGTCGGCATCGTTGAACGGGTGGACGTAGGTCAGCTCGCGCTCGGCGCAGATCCGGTCGGCGGTGGCAGCCGCCTCGTCGAAACCGTCCCCGTCGATCACCACCTCCGCTCCATGTCCGCGCGTCTGCTGGACCTTCATGAACGGCGTGCCCTTGGGCATCACGATCGTGACGGGGATGCCCAGCCGCGCGGCATGATAGGCCAGCCCCTGGCTGTGGTTGCCGGCCGAGGCGGCGATCACGCCGCGCGAGCGTACGTTGTCGCCCAACTGCAGGAGCTTGTTCAGCGCGCCGCGCTCCTTGTAGGCGGCGGTGAACTGCAGGTTCTCGAACTTGATCCAGACCTCGGCCCCGGTGATCTCCGACAGCGTGCGTGAGCGCCGGCAGGGCGTGCGCTCCACATGCCCCTTGATCCGCGCCTGGGCGGCCAGGATGTCGTTAAAGCAAAGGGTCATGAAAATGAGCCGGGGGTTGGCGAAGGCGCGCAACCTAACGATGGCGGGGTTCAGGAGCAACGTCGCCTTAGCGAGCCTTGTGAACTAAGTGAACTTAGTTTAGTTAGTCCACATGCGCACGGTGAATATCCACGAAGCCAAAACCCACCTGTCCCGCCTCGTCGAGGCGGCGGCGAACGGAGAGAGCTTCATCATCGCCAAGGCCGGCAAGCCGATGGTCCAGGTCTCACCCCTTCCCGTCGCGGACAAGCCCCCGCCGCGCCGGCTGGGCTTTTTGAAGGGCGCTTTCCAGGTCCCTGACGATTTCGATCGCATGGGTGACGAGGAGATCGCCGACCTCTTCGAAGGCAAGGCGTGAGGTTTCTGCTCGACACCCACCTTCTCCTTTGGGCGGCTATTCATCCCGAGCGTCTGTCGCCGACAGCGCGCGACCTCATCGGCGATTCTGGGCATGAACCGGTATTCAGCGTGGTCAGCCTGTGGGAGGCGGCCATCAAGCGCGGTTTGGATCGCCCGGACTTCGACGTCGATCCAAGGCGGCTGAGGACGGCCTCGCTCGCGAGCGGTTATGCAGAGCTTACGGTGACGGCGGAACATGCGTTTGCTGTTCAGCACCTGCCATCATTGCACCGCGATCCCTTTGACCGACTGCTGATCGCCCAAGCTACCGTGGAGGGGGTTTGGCTACTCACAGCCGATCACCGGGTGGCCGCCTATCCAGGCCCTGTCCGCCAAGTATAGGCCCAGACTTGAACCCCGCGCGCTTTGGCCCTTAAAGGCGCGCGACAGATCCGCTCACGCCCTCCGAAAGCGACCTCTCCCATGGCCGACATCAAGAAGGTCGTGCTCGCCTATTCCGGCGGGCTCGACAGTTCCACCATCGTCAAGTGGCTGCAGACCGAACTGGGCGCGGAGGTCGCGACCTTCACTGCCGACCTCGGCCAGGGCGAGGAGGTCGAGCCGGCGCGGGCCAAGGCGATTACCCTGGGGGTCAAGCCGGAGTACGCATTCGTCGAGGACGTGCGCGAGGAGTTCGTGCGCGACTACGTCTTCCCGATGTTCCGCGCCAACACGGTCTATGAGGGGCAGTATCTGCTGGGCACCTCGATCGCGCGGCCGCTGATCGCCAAGAAGCAGATCGAGATCGCGCGCCGCATCGGCGCCAACGCCGTCGCGCACGGGGCGACTGGCAAGGGCAACGACCAGGTGCGGTTCGAGATCGCCTACTACGCGCTCGAGCCCGACATAGAGGTCGTGGCGCCATGGCGCGAGTGGGACTTCAAGAGCCGCGAGGCCCTGCTGGACTTCGCCGAGAAGCACCAGATCCCGATCACCAAGGACAAGCGCGGCGAGGCGCCGTTCAGCGTCGACGCCAACCTGCTGCACTCCTCCTCCGAAGGTAAGGTGCTGGAAGACCCGGCGGTCGAGGCGCCCGAATTCGTCCACATGCGCACGCTCTCGCCCGAGGCCGCGCCGGACAAGCCCACCGTCTTCACCATGGACTTCGAGCGCGGCGACCTCGTCGCCATCGACGGGGTGGCGATGAGCCCAGCGACCCTGCTGACCAAGCTCAACCAGCTGGGTCACGACAACGGCGTCGGCCGGCTCGACCTCGTGGAGAACCGCTACGTCGGGATGAAGTCGCGCGGCGTCTACGAGACCCCCGGCGGCACGATTCTGCTCCACGCCCACCGCGGTATCGAGAGCATCACCCTCGACCGGGGCGCCATGCACCTGAAGGACGAGCTGATGCCGAAGTACGCGTCGCTCATCTACAACGGCTTCTGGTTCGCCCCGGAGCGCGAGATGCTGCAGGCGACCTTGCCTTCCTCGAAGGTGACCAGCTCCTGGTCGTAGAGCGAGTAGGGGCTGGTGCGTCCGATGATGCTGACACCACCCTTGTAGAGCTTCACCCGAACCTGTCCGGTCACCTTCTCCTGGCTGAAGTCGATGGCCGCCTGCAGCATCTCGCGCTCCGGGGCGAACCAGAAGCCGTTGTAGATGAGCGACGCGTACTTCGGCATCAGCTCGTCC
>JANPKX010000454.1:0-11788 GCA_031426235.1 Alphaproteobacteria bacterium
TCGCGATGCGCGCCGTCATGACGCAGAGCTGCAGCGGGTTGAGGTTGGTGTAGCCTTGGCCGATTCCCATGCTGGGGGTCTCGCCGGGGTGCCACTTCGGGTCCTTGGGAAAGCGGCGCTTCTTATAGGCGGTGTCCGGGACCAGCCCTCTCTTCTGGCCGGGGATGCCGATGTCGAACACTTCGCCCAGGCCGAACTTGCGAGCGGTCTCGGCGATCTTGTCGGGCCCGATCGCCAGGGCGCATTGGTAGAAATAGATGTCACACGACGTGGCGATGGCGCTCTTCAGGTCCTGAGCGCCATGAACCTGGTCGCACTTCCAGACCCGCCCGAACACCCAGTGCCCGGTACAGACGTGGACGGTGGCGGGGCTGTAGCCGTGTTCCAGCGCCGCCAGGGCGACCATGGTCTTGAACGTCGAGCCGGGGGGGTAGGTGGCGGTCAGCGCCTTATTGAATAGCGGCTTGTGGTCGTAGCCGGCGAGCGCGCGGTACTCGGTGCCGGTCAGGCCACGGACGAACTTATTTGCGTCGAAGCTGGGGCCCGAGAACATGCAGAGGATGTCGCCGTTGCGGCAGTCCATGACGACGGCGGCGCCGCTTTCGGTCCCGAACACCTCTTCCGCGCGGAGCTGCACGTCAAGGTCCAGTGTCAGCTGGATCTCCTTGCCGGGGGTGGAGGCGATATTGCCCTGGGGATCTTCGCGCACCTGGCGGCCGTTGGCGTCCACCTCGACCTTCTCGGCCCCCGGTTTGCCGCGCAGGTCCATGTCGAACGCCTTCTCCACACCCTGCTTGCCGATGCGAAAGCTCGGATGGAGCATGATGGGGTCGACGGTCGGACCTGCGGCTTCGACGTCCTCCCGGTTGACCTTGGCCACGTAGCCGATGACGTGGGCGAAGGCCCCGCCGTAGGGATAGACCCGCACCTCGCCCATGTCGGCGGTAACGCCGGGCAGTTCGGCGGCGCGCACATTGATGGCGCTGAACTGTTCCCAGCTCATGTCCTCTATCACCTGCACCGGCGCGCGCTTGGGCGCGGCGTTTATGTCCTTCAACAGCCGCCGCTGGCGGGCGTCGTCGAGGGGCACATACGAGGCCAGGGTGTGCAGCGTCGCCTCCGGGTCCATGTCCTTGTCGCGCGCCACCATCAACCGAAAGTTCGGCCGGTTGGCCGCCAGCACCGCGCCGTTGCGGTCGACGATCACGCCGCGCGGGGCGGGCAGAAGCTTGAAGTTGAACTGGTTCGACGTCGCCAGTTTCTCGTATCGCTGGGTCTCGAAGAGCTGCAGATAGGCCAGCCGGGCGCCCAGCCCGGTCATGCCGAGACCTGCGAAAACGCCCATCAGAACGGCACGCCGATGGAATACCCCCTGCCGCTCGTTCACCTCTGCGAAGAAGATCGCCGGCTGGGTCATGGGTGCGCCTCAGGTCCGCGTCGTGGTCTGGGGCGTGACGGCGGGCGCCGTGTCCAGCTCGGTGTCCGGCGCCAATTCCGGCATGGGTAGGGGCTTCTCGATCCGCGCCCGGATCTCGGTGTCCTTCAACAGCACGGTGCGCATGATCTCGCGCGCCCGCGGGGCCGCGGCGGTGGAGCCGCCCATGCCGTGCTGGACGACGACCGCCATCGCATAGCGCGGCGCGTCGATCGGGGCGAAGGCGACGAACAGGCCATGGTCGCGCAGATGCCAGGCCCCGCCCTTCCCCCGCGACCCGCCCTTGTCGTAGTTGCGCACCTGGGCCGTGCCGGTCTTGCCGGCCATCAGGATGTCGCCCAGCCCGAGCTGGCTGGCGCGGAAGGCGGTTCCGCCCGCCTCGGTCACGGCGGCCATGCCGGCGCGGACGCGCTGAATGTGTTCCTGGGGATAGGGAATGTCCGGGGCGTCCGATCCCCGCGGCAGTTCCCGGCCGCCGACGGAGCGGACCAGGCGCGGGTTCAGCGCCTTGCGGCCGTTGGCTAGCCGGGCCGTCATCACCGCCAGCTGCAAGGCGTTGACCTGCAGATAACCTTGGCCAATGGCGTACGAGAGGTTCTCACCCGGCCACCAGGGCTGTTGCGCCGCATTGCGGGCGAAGTAGCGCTTTTTCCAGGCGGGATCGGGGACAATGCCCTTCTTCTGGCCCGGGATGCCGATGTCGAAGGTCTGGCCCAGGCCGAAGGCGCGCGCCGCCCTGGCGATCCGGTCCGGCCCCACGCGCAGCGACATGGAGTAGAAATAGGTGTCGCAGGAGTTCTTGATGGCGTCATTGAGGTTCTGCGACCCGTGCCCGCCCTTCTTGTGGCAGTGGAAGAAGCGGCCGCCGAAGAACATGCCGCCGCCGCAGCTCACCCGCGCCTCGGGGTCGATGCCGGCGTCCAGGATCGCGAGCGCGGTCATCGTCTTGAACGTGGAGCCCGGCGGGTAGAGGCCGGACAGGCACTTGTCGAGCAGCGGCTTGCGCTCATAGGTCGCCAAGCCTCGATACTCCGCGCCGGTCAGTCCGCGTACAAACCGGTTGGCGTCGAACGAGGGGGCCGACGTCATGCACAGGATGTCGCCGCTGCGGCAGTCCATCACCACCGCCCCACCGCTCTCCTCGCCGAACACCTCCAGGGCGCGGTTCTGGACATCGACATCAAGGGTCAGCTGGATCTCGGCGCCAGGCGTGGCGGGGATGTCGCCTTCCTGGTCGTGGCGCACCTCGCGACCGTTGGCGTCCACCTCGATCTTCTTTGCGCCCGGGCGGCCGCGCAGCTCGGAGTCGAAGGCCTTTTCCACGCCCTGCTTGCCGATCCGGAAGCTGGGATGCAGCAGGATCGGATCCGCCGCCCCGCCCTCCGCGACGACGTCCTCGCGATTGACCTTGGCAACATAGCCGATCACGTGGGCGAAGGCGCCGCCGTGCGGATAGACCCGCACCTCGCCCATGTCAGCCGTCACACCGGGAAGCTCGGGGGCCCGGACGCTGATCGCCGAGAACTGCTCCCAGCTCATGTCCTCCATCACAGAGACCGGCGCCCGCTTCGGCGCGGCGTTGATGTCCCGCAGGAGCCGCCGCTGGCGGATGTCGTCGAGCGGCACGTAGTTGGCGAGGGTCTGCAGGGTGGCTTCGGGGTCGAGATCCTTGTCGCGATGCACCAGCAGACGGAAGTTGGGTCGGTTGGCCGCCAAAACAGCCCCGTTGCGATCAACGATCACACCGCGCGGCGCCGGGATCCGCTTGAAATTGAACTGATTGGACGTCGCCAGCGTCTCGTACCGCTGGGTCTGGAAGAGTTGCAGGTAGGCCAGGCGCGCGCCCATGCCGCCCATGGCCAGTCCGGCAAAGGCGCCCAGCAGGATGGCCCGGCGGTGAAACACACCCTGCCGTTCGTTGACCTCCTCGAAGAAGATGGCGGGCTGCGTCATGGGCGGCTCATCGGAACCTCACGTCGGCGTCTTCGAAACGGTCGATCAGCCGGTCGGCGAAGGGATAAAGCACAACCGTGGCCAGAAATTGCCAGAACACGGATAGTGGGTTCGGCGCATTCTGGGCGTCCAGCATTGTGAAAAGGTATCCAGACCCCAGCGCCAGGCCCGTGGCAGCCGAATACCAGGCCCACATCATCAAACGGTTCTGTCCCGCCAGCATGGCGCGGCCGCTCAGCACCAGGCCGTAGGGCAACAGCAGGCACACCGCCCACAATCCCAACGGACTCCCCCAGAGCAGGTCCAGATAGAGCCCCATCAGCATCACCCCGACAGGGGCCAGCATCGAAGGCCGGATCACCGCCCACGCAAAGGCGACCGGCAGCGCGAACACCGGCTCGGGCAGGCCGACGCCCCAGAAGCGGATCGGCAAGGCAAAAAGAAAGGTGATCGCCATCACCTGCACCATCGGAACCCCCAGCCACCGCCAGGGGGCCAAGGGCTGAGCGCCGCCGCTCATGGCGTGGCTGCCGCAGGTCTGGGCGGCGCTGGACGGGAGCCTGGCGGCTGCGGTTGCGCCGTGGCGGCGGGAGCGGGCGCCGCCGCCGCCGGGGCCGGAGCCGGGAGAGTCGAGGCGCCGGGCGTGGGCGGTGGGACGTCCATCTTCTCCAGCCCGGCGGTGTTCACGAGCTGGGTGAAGTCCTGGAACAATAGGATACGCACGTAGTCGACCGGCGCACGGTCCGAGGCCAGGACGACCCGCCAGCGGCCATCCAGGCCCTGCACAGCGACACCGACCGGCAGACCCCGGGGGAAGACGCCGCCATCGCCGGACGTCAGCACCCGGTCTCCACTCTTCACAGGACTTTGTCCGCGAAGGTACTCCAGGCGCGGATTGGGGCCGCCGTCGCCGGTCAGGATGGCGCGGGCGTTGGTGCGGTCGACCATCACCGGCGTCCGTGAGGCCACGTCGGTCAGCAGCAGCACCCGGCTGACCCCCTCGGTCACCCCGATCACCCGGCCGACCAGGCCGTTCTCGCTCATCACGGGATTGCCGGCCTTGATCCCCTTCTCGGCGCCGGCGTTTGCGAGGCGAGAATTGGCGAACGGCCCACGGCTGTCGGTCACGATCCGGGCGGACGCCATCGAGATCGGCGGATCGGTCTTCAGATCCAGCAAGGCGCGATAACGCTCGTTGGTGTCGCGGAGCGCGAGGGCCGCATCCTGCCACTGCCGCATCGTTTTCAATTCAGCCTTGAGCCGGCGATTCTCCGAGACGGCGAAGAAGTAGCCGCGGACACCGTCGATCCCCTGCCCGGTCAGCCGACCGGGCGTGGACGCGATCTCGCCGACCGGCTCGAGAACCCTGTCCGACAGCGTGCGCGGTCGGCCATAGGCGTCGGTGTCGAAGTCCTCACGGCGATCGCTCAGCAGGATGGCCACAGAGGTGATCAGCACCACGATCAGCACGATGCCCGCGGTCCACGTCAGCGGCACCCGCAATTCGCCCAGGGGATTGTCCCTCAAGGACATCTCAGCTTCCGCTCATCTGGCGCAATGACAGCTCCTGAGCGTTTGACGGGCCTAGGCCAGGGTGGCTTCCAGGACGCCCTTCATCCACTTGGGATGTTCGAGCACCTTGCCGCAGCCCAGAGCCACGCACGACAGCGGATCGTCGGCCACGGTGACCGGCAGGCCGGTGTGGTCGCGGATCTCGGCGTCAAGGCCGCGCAGCAGCGCGCCGCCGCCGGTCAACATGATCCCCTTGTCGGCGATATCGGAGGCCAACTCCGGCGGGGTCGCCTCCAAGGCCATCTTCACGGCGTCCACGATCTGGCTCACCGGTTCCGACAGCGCGTCGGAGGCCTGCTTTTCGGAGATTCGCACCTCACGGGGCACGCCCTGCATGAGGTCGCGGCCCTTGACCTCAATGGAGAGGCCCTCGCCGTCGGCCGGAGCGCGCGCCGTGCCGATTTCCTTCTTGATCCGCTCAGCCGTGGTCTCGCCGATCAGCAGATTATGATTGCGGCGCATGTAGCTGATGATCGCCTCATCCATTTTGTCGCCGCCGACACGAACGCTGCGCGAATAAACAATGCCCGACAGCGACAGCACAGCTACCTCGGTGGTGCCGCCTCCGATGTCGACGACCATGGACCCGGTCGGTTCGTGGATGGGAAGGCCTGCCCCGATCGCCGCGGCCATCGGCTCATCGATCAGGCCGACGCGGCGGCCGCCGGCGTTCAGGCAGCTGTCGTTGATGGCCCGGCGTTCCACAGCGGTCGCGCCGGACGGCACGCACACGATCACCTTGGGGTTCACGAAGCCCTTGCGGTTGTGAACCTTGCGGATGAAATATTTGATCATCTCCTCGGCGACTTCAAAGTCGGCGATGACTCCGTCGCGCATGGGGCGGATCGCCTCCATGTGACCAGGCGTTCGCCCCAACATCTGCTTGGCTTCGATGCCCACGGCATGCACCACCTTGCGGCCGCCGACGTTGCGCAGCGCCACCACGGAGGGCTCGTTCAGAACGATGCCCTTACCCTTCATATAGATGAGCGTGTTGGCCGTACCGAGGTCGATGGCGATGTCGTTCGAGATGGCGCCGAAGAGCGAGGAGATCATGCAAGGCCCTGAGGGAAAGGGGCTAAAGACGTAGTCCGACAGACGGCAGTCCGAGACGCGCCGGTTTGACACACAAGCATGTGTCGAGTCGGTACGTTGTGTCTGACGGGCTTTGCGTCCCTCTGCCCTGACATATAGGGCATTTCAAGGCTTAAAGATCGGTGTCCGAGCTCGCGTCTCGCGAGAATTCTGCGCGGTGCGCCTCCCCCGAACGGACACGGTTCGGCGCTAGGCGCGCCAGGAAGCAGTCTACCGCCCGTTGAGCATGGGGATCGTGATGCGCCGCTCCAGGCGCAGCAGGGTCAAGACGACGGCAAACCCGAACACCGCCATCATGCCGGCCATGGCATGGGCTCGATCCCAATCCAGGGCTTCGACAGCCTTGTAGATCTCGATCGACAGCACGTTCGTTTCCCCCGGAATGCCGCCCCCGATCATCAGCACGACCCCGAATTCGCCAATCGTGTGCGAGAAGGTAAGGATCGCCGCGACCACATAGCCTGGGATGGAAAGCGGCGCCGCGACCCGCCAGAAGGTCGCTGTCCGCGAAGCGCCGAGGGTTGCGGCCGCGTCGAGGTTGTCGTCACCGATCTCTCGGAATGCGTTGCGCAGCGGTTGGACCGCGAAGGGCAACGAGTAGAGCACGGAGCCGATGACGAGGCCTTCGAAGGTGAAGGCCAGCGTACGGATGCCCAATGCCTGCAGCGGCGCCATCAGAGCGCTGTGCGGCCCCAGTGCGATCAACAGGTAGAAGCCCAGCACCGTCGGCGGCAGGACAATCGGCAGGGCCACCAGCGCCCCTACGACCTCGACCGCCCAACCGCGGCCGCGCCCCAGCCACCACGCGAGCGGCGTCGCCAGGACCAACAGGATCAGCGTGGTCAGGCCCGCCAGCTTGAACGTCAGGGCCACGACATCGAGCAGGCCGTTCACGGCAGGACGTAGCCCGAACTACGGATAATCGCCCGCGCCTCGGATCCCTTCAGGAACGCGAGGAAGGCCCGCGCTGCTGGATTGTCGGCGCCCGACGTCAGGAGCACCGCCTGCTGGTCGATGGGGGTGTGCGCTGCGGCGGGCACGAGCCAGCGTGACCCGCCTTTCACGCGCACGACCTGAGAGAGAGCGACAAACCCCAATTCGGCCGCCTCGGTGTCCACGAACTGGTAGGTCTGGGTGATGGACACGCCCTGCACCAGGCGGGGGCGGACGGCGGCTTCCAGTCCCATGCGGCGCAGGGTTTGGAGCGCGGCAAGCCCGTAGGGCGCGGTTCGCGGGTCGGCGATGGCGAGCTTTCTGAACCGGGCGGTGCGCAGGACGCCGCCACCCGGGTCAACGAGACCCGTCGTCTTCGAGAACAGCACCAGGCGGCCAACGGCGTAAGTGAACCGGCTGCCCGCGACCGCAAGGCCCTGGGTCACGGCCTTCTCCGGGCGTTCACGGTCCGCTGACAGGAAGACGTCGAACGGCGCCCCATTTGCGATCTGGGCGTAGAACTGGCCGGACGAGCCAAAGCTGAGGATCGCCTCGTGCCCGGTGCGCGCCTTGAACCGGGCGGCGATGGCCTGCGCCGGCTCCGTGAAGTTGGAGGCTACGGCGACCCGGACCTCCGCGGCCGGCGCCCGGGCCGGTAAGCCCCAGGCGATCGACAGGACAAACAAGACGAGGACTGGCGCGCGCATCCCCGATATGTACCTTGACTACATAACGAGGTGAAGCCTTGGCCGACGCCCTGACCGCCACCGTGACCTTGCAGCGACCTGGCTTGCCGCGCGTCGCCCTGGCCCGCGCCGCTCTGCTGGAAGCTATCGCCGAGCGCGGCTCGATCCGCGGCGCGGCGGCGGACGTCGGCCTGAGCTACAAGGCCGCCTGGGACGCGGTCCAGGCCCTCAACAACCTCTTCGACGCCCCGCTGGTCACGGCCGCGCCCGGGGGGCTTGCCGGCGGGGTCGCAACGGTCACGCCACGCGGCCAGGCTGTCCTTCACGCGTTTCGCCGGGTGCAGGCCGAGGTCGACGCGGCCCTCGCCAAGATGGACGACGTTCTGGCCGGCGCCCCGCCCGCCGACCTGTTCTGGAGCCTCGGGATGAAGACCAGCGCGCGCAACGCCTTGCGAGGGGAAATCAGCCGCGTCGTCGACGGCGTGGTCAGCGCCGAGGTGACCCTCCATCTGGGCGGCGGGCTGGAGATCGTCTCGGTCATCACGCGGCAGAGCGTCGAAGACCTTCAACTCGCGCCAGGGGGTCGCGCCATCGCGCTGATCAAGTCGAGCTTCATCATCCTGGCCAAGGGCGAGGGCCTGCGCACCTCGGCCCGCAACCAGATCGGCGGGCTCGTGGTCAGCCGAGACGATGGCCCGGTCAACTGCGACGTTCGGCTGGACATCGGCGCCGGTAAGACCCTGGCCGTGACTCTGACGACAGAGAGCGCGACGAACCTGGATCTGACTATCGGCGACGCCGTGAAAGCCCTGATCAAGGCCCCCCACGTTATCCTCGCGGTGGAATAGGAACTACCCCAGCACCGTCAGGAGCACGCCCACCGCCGTGAGCGCGCCCCCGATCCCTTGGCGCAGGGTCAGCTTCTCGCGGAACAGCCGGCGGCCGACCGCCGCGGCCACGGGGCCTTCGATCAGTCCGATCGCGCGCACCGGAGCGGCGGGAGCCAGGGCCAGGGCGCCAAACCAGCAGGCTGACGCCGCCGAGCCGAAGAAGCCAGCCGCCAGCGACGCGCGCCACGCGCTCGCGACAGACCGCAGCGCCTGAGGGCGGACAAACGCCAGTATGGCCGTCAATGTAATCGATTGCATAACCTGGGCCACGACCAGGGCCGCCGACGACGAATAGAGCGGATGCCCGGGGTCAAAGGCCAGCCCGGCCTGTCGGTAGGCGTTGAACGCCACCGCGAACGCGGCTCCTGACGCCAGGCCCAAAAGACCGCCAGGTAGGTCCGCCCGCGCCTGGCCTCTGCGCGGCCAGGACAGCACCACCAGCCCCGCTGTTGCGAGCCCGACTCCGGCCCACGCCCACTCGCCAAGACTGTCGCCCAACACCAGCCAGCCGAGGATCGCGGCGATGGGCAGCGACGACTGCTGCAGCATGGTCGCGACGGCGAACCCCGAGCGCCCCATCGCCATGAGCAGGGCGCCCGTCGCTGCCACCTGGCTGATCGCGCCCAGGATCGCGGCGATCCAGAACCGGGCGTGCGGGTTCGGGTCGGCGTCCGGCGTCAGGACCACGGCGACGGCGAAGATCAGGATCGAGAACGGAAGGCCGAAGAGGAAGCGCACAAGGGTCGCCCCCCAGGGCCCGGCGTCGCCGACCAGCCCGCGCTGCATTGCGTTGCGCGCCACTTGGAGCGGCGCGGCCGCCGCGGCCATGAGTATCCAGAGCATTGGGGTGACCTTTTCCCTCCCCTTCATAGGGAGGGACAGACGGCGAAGCCGTCAGGGTGGGGAGGCGTGGGCCGAAGTGAGGCGTGGGAGCCTGATCGTGGCTCCCCCACCCTGTCCGCTGCGCGGTCTGTCCCTCCCCGTTAAGGGAGGGACAAGTCAGAACCCGCTGGCGACCTTGCCCGGCGCGGTCTTTTCCTTGCGGGCGAACAGGTTGTTGAGCGCATTCACATAGGCCTTGGCTGAGGCCGTGAGCGTGTCGGTGTCGGCAGCCGTACCGGTGGCGATGCGGCCTTCGTCCTCGAGCCGGACCGAGACCTGGGCCTGGGCGTCCGTGCCCTCGGTCACCGCGTGAACCTGGAAGAGGCGCAGGATCGCCGTGTGCGGCACCACCGCATGGATCGCGTTGAAAACGGCATCGACCGGGCCGTCGCCGGTGGCGTTGGCCGATTTCTCGGCCCCGTCGATGGTGACGGTCAGGAAGGCTTCCTGCGGCCCCTCGGTGCCAGCGATCACCCGCAGGTGCTTGACCTGGACGCGGTCGGCGCCGCTGGCCAAGGCATCGTCCACCAGGGCGATGATGTCGTCGTCGAAGACGTGTTTTTTCTTGTCGGCCAGGTCCTTGAAGCGCTGGAACGCCTCGTTGAGCGCATTCTGGCCCAGTTCGTAGCCCAACTCCTTCAGCTTCTCGCGGAAGCCGGCCCGGCCCGCATGCTTGCCCATGACCAGGCTGGAGGCGCCCTGCCCCACATCCTCGGGCTGCATGATCTCATACGTGCCGCGGTCCTTCAGCATGCCGTCCTGATGGATGCCGCTCTCGTGGGCGAAGGCGTTCTTGCCGACAATCGCCTTGTTGAACTGGACCGGAAAGCCGGTGATGGCCGAGACATAGCGGCTGGCCCGCGTGATGTGCTGGGTCTCGATGCCGGTGTGGAAACGCAGGTGATCGCCTCGCACCTTCAGCGCCATGACGATCTCTTCAAGCGCCGCGTTGCCGGCGCGCTCGCCGATGCCGTTGACGGCGCACTCGACCTGACGCGCCCCGCCCTGCAGGCCCGACAGGCTGTTGGCGACCGCCAGGCCCAGGTCGTTGTGGCAGTGGGTGGAAAAAATCACCCGGTCGGCGTTCTCGACGTTCTCGATTACGTCGCGGAACATCTCGGCATATTCGGTGGGATAGGAATAGCCGACCGTATCCGGCAGGTTGATGGTGCCCGCGCCCGCCCGGATCGCCGCATCGACGCAGCGGCGAAGAAAGTCCTGCTCGGTGCGCGTCGCGTCCTGGGCCGACCATTCCACGTCGCCGCACAGGTTCCGCGCATGCGTCACCGACTTGGTGATCATCTCCAGGATGTCTTCCTGGCTGGCGTGCAGAATGTGGTCTCGGTGGCTGGGGCTGGTGGACAGGAAGGTGTGGATGCGGCCCCGCTTGGCTCTCCGGACCGCCTCGGCGCAGCGGTCGATGTCGGCCATGCCGGCTCGGGCCAGGCCGCAGACAACGCTCTCGGTGACGATCTCGGATATGGCGCGGACGGCCTCGAAGTCGCCGTTAGAGGCGATCGGGAAGCCCGCCTCGATCACGTCGACCTTCATGTCCTCGAGGATCTTGGCCAGTTCCAGCTTCTCGTCATGGCTCATCGAGGCGCCGGGCGACTGCTCGCCATCGCGCATGGTTGTGTCGAAGATGATGATGCGATCGCGGTCGATCGGCGGGACGGCGGTGTCAGGCGTGGGGGTCGGGGCGGTCATGACAGGTCTCTTCGCGGCGTTTCAGACGGGGGTGAAGTGGCTTGACCCCTGGTTCGCCTGGCCGCGAGGGTACGCGTGCCTAGAGCGGCGCCCAGGGGCGACTAAGCCCCAGCGAGAGAAGAAGCAGGCTTGTTGGCCGCGTGCGCATGGTGCGTTGTCTATCGAACTGACCGCAGGGCTGCAAGTATCTTGCGCCAAACGCCGATTTTAACAGGCAATCGGGCAACATCTTCCCAAGCGAACCCTTCAACCCTCCCCGCGTCGTCGCAGCCAGCCGCGCGCTGTCCACCCGATCGCCAGCCAGACCGCAACGATCAGCAGCAGCCAGAGCGCGTCACGGCCGATCTCGCCGCGCATCAGCCGCGCCACGGAAGCGCCCGCAAAGGCGGTCAGGGCGATCTTCGGGATGATCCCGAGCCCGGTGCCGGCGATGAAGTGCGCGCGCCGCATAGGCGTGACGCCGGCCGCCATGTTGACGACGATGAACGGGGCGGAAGGAAGCAACCGCACGATCAGGCTGGCCAGGAAACCGTTCTCGCCCACCAGCCGCATGAAACGGCGCACGCCGTCGCCTGAGAACCGCGCCAGGGCCCCTGCCCCTGCGGCCCGGCCGACCTGGAACCCCACCAGCGCAG